>JBKHAG010000013.1:0-28216 GCA_046543005.1 Candidatus Woesearchaeota archaeon
GTATACTGCGCGTTTTTGTTATCGCCTTTGGTCGTATAGATTTTATTTTTGAATCAAGGATTATAAGTGCGAACTTTACAGTTCTTCTTATTTGCTTTAAAAAAATTCGCCGCAAGGCAGTATACATATGTATACCTTTTGGGACAGCGCCATTTTATCACTACTTTTATAAATACATTCTTCCTATCGTTCTTCAATGACATCAAAAACATCAAAATTATCTGAACTAGCTTATTCTCTTTCCCCTATTGAAAGAAACCTTTTACCTCTTCTTAAAGATAAAACAACCATACAAGATCTTGTTAATGAATCTACTGTAAGTGATGCCCAAGTAAAACGAGCTGCAATGTGGCTTTCAAATAGAAAAATTCTTGTTATTCATAGAAAAGAAACATCTGAATACGTTTTAGAAGAAAATGGTTTACTTGCTAAAAAGCACGGTTTAGCAGAAGTACGAATTCTTAAATCATTACTTAATGGCCCGCAAACAGTTAATGAAATCACATCAAAAACGCTTTCTCGAGGAGAAATCATGGCAAGCATAGGTGTATTAAAATCCTTGCAAGCAATCAAAGTATCAAAACAAGACAATAATGAATTACTCTTAGAAATTACGCCTGCTGGTCAAGCACTTACAAAAGAAGGCGTTTATGAATTACAAGAACAATTTTTTTTACTTGATTTTCCTCTTGACGCGGCGCATGTAACCTCTAATCAACAAGTGGTACTCAAACAATTAAGTAAACGAAAAAAATTTCTTAAAAAACAACAAATCGTTATACAACCAGTAACCTTAACACAGACTGGAAAAGATCTTGTTGACGCAGTAAAAAATTCAACTATTGATTTTTCTGATCTTGAAGAACAGCTCACAAGTGACATGTTAGCATCTGGATCTTGGAAACAAAAAATTTTTCGAACATATGATGTAACCTCGCCAGTTCCAAAAATTGGTGGTGGCAGGCGACACCCTCTTCGTGAAGCTTGTAATAGTATTCGTGATGTTTATTTAGAAATGGGTTTTAAAGAAATGAGTGGACCATGGGTAGAAACTGCCTTTTGGTGCATGGATTCAATGTGGATTCCACAAGATCACCCTGCTCGTGATGAACAAGACACTTTTTTTGTAGGGACACCTGATGCTGTTTGGAAAGGAAAGCTTCCTCAAAACAGCCTTGTCACTAATGTTAAAAACGCTCATGAACATGGCTTAAACACGGGCTCAACAGGCCACACTAAAAAATGGGATCCTGAACTTGCAAAACAACTCGTCTTACGAACGCACAGCACTGCAACAACATTTCGTATGTTTTATGAGCAAGGACTGGGAACAAAGGATGGAAAATATTTTTACATTTCAAACAATTTCAGAAATGAAGCAGTTGATGCAACTCATTTAGCAGAATTTTTACAAGTCGAAGGATTTATCGTGGGCGATTCATTAACTCTTGCAGATCTTATGGGTGTTATTAAAGAGTTTTACGCGCGATTTGGAATTTATAGAATTCGTTTTAAACCAACATTTAATCCTTATACTGAACCAAGTATGGAAGCTCATTATTATGATGAAGAAAAACAAAAATGGTACGCTCTTATCAATTCAGGAATTTTTAGACCTGAAGCACTCGCACCTTTTGGCATAACAAAAACAGTTATTGCTTGGGGTATGGGAGGAAGCCGAGTAGCAGCCCTTCTTAATAATAAGAATAATCTTCGAGAACTTGTCGGACCAACAGTTGATATTGACTGGCTTGCACATCATATTACTCCTACTTCTAATTTAGAAAAACATTCTCAAACATCTCAAGAATCTGAAATATCTCAAGAGTATTTGGATACTCAAGAAGGTGAAAAAAAATGATTACAACAATTTCACACAACTTACTCACCACTATTCTTAAAGAAAAAATTTCTTTACCTGATCTTGAAACTGCGCTTTCAGACATGGGCATGGAACTCAAACATGTAGATGGAGATTCTTTAGATGTAGAAATTACTCCTGACCGATTAGATTTACTGGGTGCTGTAGGTCTTGGAAGAGCTTTACGTTCTTTTTTAGAAAAAGGCCCTCAACCATCCTATACTGTTTTGTCAAGCGATTATCAAGTTATCTTAAGCGATAAGCTCAAAGGCGTACGAGAACATACTCGGTGCGTTGTCATAAAAGATATCGCTTTAACCCAACATGCTCTTGAAGAATTAATTGTATTACAAGAAAAGCTTCACGCAACACTTGCACGAGGAAGACTGCGAGGAGCAATCGGAGTATACCCTCTTGATAAAATACATTTTCCAATTACCTTTACTGCAGACGATCCACAAAATATTTCCTTTACGCCATTAGGCGAGGATAAAAAAATGACTGCTACGCAAATTCTTCAAGAACATGAAACAGGTAAAACATATGCTCATCTCTTGGCAGATAAAAAAAAGTATCCTTACTTTATAGATTCTAAAAAAAATATTCTTTCACTCCCGCCTCTTATTAATTCAGAATCGGTTGGAAAAGTAACGACGCAAACAACAGATCTTTTCATTGAATGTAGTGGTGATGAAGAACACGTTTTAGAAGAATTATTAGTTTACATCTCTACTGTTTGTTTAGAATTAGGAGCAACTCTTCATGAAGTCACTTGCGTGTATAGCGATGGGCGAAGTGTAGTTTCACCGCGACTTGAAAATAAACAGCAATGTTTTTCACTTTCTTTGTTAAAAGAACGAATTGGAATTAGTCCTACTCGCGAAGATATAGAAAAACTTCTTAATAAAATGATGTATGGCGTAAAACACAAACCTTCTCAAGAAGTACTTCCTACAAAATCACATTCCTCTCACGTACCTGATGAAGAAGATAATCATTGGATACTTTCTTATCCTGTGTTTCGTTTTGATGTGTGGCACGAAGTTGATGTTGTTGATGACATTGCGCGAGCATATGGTTATAATAATATTGAACTCACTCAACCAGACATTGTAAGTTTTGGCGGACAACTTCCTTTGACAAAACTTCGTGAACAACTTACTCAAGTCGCGATAGGACTTGGCTTTTTAGAAAATTATACTTTTGCACTAACTGATATTGATGAGCAACGAACAAAAATGCTTCTTGATGCTAACGCTAATGATTTTATTCCTGTTGCTAATGGCTTGCAATCTCAAGGTATGCTTCGAACATCACTTTTGCCTCAACAATTACAAACACTTTCTCATAATAAAAATAGGCCACTTGCGCAAAAACTTTGCGAAGGTGCTTTTGTAGTATTGCCTGACGAAACAAAAGATGTTCGATCAAAAAATGAATTACATTTTACTGCAGTGCTTAGTGATACTACAACAACATTTACTCAAATTAAACAAGTGTTAGATACTCTTTTAGAATCAAGAGGCTATTCTTGCACTGTCAAACCAACAAATCATCCTTCATATATTAAAGGTCGATGCGCAACTATTTTAATACATGATAAACCAGTGGGACTCATAGGTGAAGTTCATCCGCAAGTTTTAGAAAATTTTGGACTTACAGCACCGGTCGCAAGTTTTGAATTAAACATTGAAGTTTTACAATAATCTATTTAGGTTTTTTTATTTTTCATAATTATACTTATATTTATTAAATAACTAAGAGGTTTTATTATGTCAAAAAAGCAAACAAAAAAATCGCCTTCTCTTTCGGCAAATTTTTTAAAAAAATGTAAGCAACAAAAAAAATCAAAACAACAACTTGCATTTGCAAACGCTCTTGCATCTAACAGCATAACCGAAGTTGCTCTTCGACAAGATACTATTAATAAACTCCCGTTAACCTTTTCCCATGAATTAAAAACACAAGGAGTTACCAATCAAAAAGTAAGTGGTCGTTGTTGGTTGTTTGCAGGATTGAATCTTCTTCGTCAACAAATTTCAAAAGAACTCAATATTCCTGATTTTGAACTTTCACAAATTTATTTAACCTTTTTTGATAAGTTTGAAAAAGCAAATTGGTTTTTAGAATGTATTATTGATTTTAGAAAAAAAGCATTAGATAGCAGAGAAGTTCTAAGTTTACTTTCTGATCCTTTAAACGATGGAGGCCATTGGTCTTACTTTTCAAATTTGGTCGAAAAATATGGTGTTATTCCAAAAGATGTGATGAAAGAAACCTATCATAGCCAACACACTAAAGATATGAATTCATTATTTGAAGCTAAACTTCGTGAGTATGCAGTGCAATTACGTAAAGCACACGCTGCAAACAAAACAATTATGCAACTGCGACTAATCAAAGAAAAAAGACTCAAAGAGTTTTATCAATTATTAGTTATGTTTTATGGGGAGCCAATAAACAATTTTGATTTTGAGTATAAAGACAAAGACGAAAAATTTCATGATCGTAGGCATATGACTCCAAAGAAATTTTATGAAAAATTTGTTAAAAATAAACCTAAAGATTTTGTTGCTGTTGTTTCTTCTGCAGCGCACCAAACCCATGAACACTTTCAGATTATAAAAAGTGATGTTGTGCGAGGTATGCAACCTGTTCATTTTATTACTGTTTCTAAAAAAGAATTCGAAATGCTTACATTAAAACAATTAAAAAATGAGCTTCCTGTTTGGTTTGCTACCGATGTTTATAAATATATGCAACGAAAAAAAGGTTATTTTGATGCAGATATTTTTGATTATGAAACTGTTCTTTTCACGACCTTTTCTTTAGCTCCTAAAGATATGGTTTTATACAGAGATATTCAAATGAACCATGCCATGGTCTTTACTGGTGTAAATATTGTCAATCAAAAACCTAATCGTTGGAAGGTAGAAAACTCTTGGGGAGATGAGCAGGGTCACAAAGGGTATTATGTGGCAGGTCATTCTTGGTTTAAAAAATATGTTCAAGAAGTAATTATTCACAAGGAAAATCTTAGTGATGCACAAAAAAAAATTCTTAAAAAAACAACAAAAAAACTTCCTTGGTGGAGCCCTTTGAATTCTTATTTTGTGGTGGGAAAACCTTAGTTAAATTGGTGAAAAAATGACAGAATATAAACAAGTAATTTTGGTTCGTAGTGATTTAAAACTTCCTAAGGGTAAACTTGCAGCACAAGCAGCTCACGCAGCAGTGGATGCAACACTAAAACAGTTAAACGGTGCTCGGGGTTCGTCAGTCGGTAGGGGTCGTCAGTCTGGCAGTGATATTGTTTTTGTTTGGAAAAATCAAGGTATGAAAAAAGTCGCTTTAAAAGTTGTTGATGAAAAAGAACTATATACTTATGTTCAACAAGCTAAAGATGCAGGGCTTGTTACTGCAATTATTACTGATGCTGGAAAAACAGTTGTTGCTCCAGGAACAGTAACGTGTGCAGCAATAGGTCCAAACAGCGAATCTGCTGTTAATACTATTGTTGGCGGACTTAAACTATTGTAGTATATAGCTATTTAATAACTCATATCTTTGCTATTATATTTACTATTTTTACAAAATCTATGCAAAGATTTATATTCTGTTTTATTTTTGCTGAGTTGAGGTTACAGTAAATGGCTCAAGAATGTAAAGAATGCAATTCACAAATGAAAAAAGTTAGCTCAATTAATAGCAGTAATGCAATTATTGAAACTTGGGAGTGTCCAGAATGTGGTCACAGACAACAGATTTGTTCAGGTTTAAAACTCTGAGTTTTTCTTTTACTTTTTAATTAATTATATTCTTCTTTATTTTATTATTTTAATTCTACCAGGAATTTTTCGCTTTCAAAACCTGCTGCGCAAGGATGCCCTCCTCCGTTATATTTTTGTGCAAGTTTTGCAACATCAATACGATCGGGTGTTGAGCGTAAACTATATTTAAAAAATGTTTTTTTATCTTTATTTCTAAGAATCATTACGCCTACAAAAAAATCAATATCTGGTCGTTGTTCTAAAGTATAATTTCCTAGCTCAGAAATATTTGAATTAGTAAAATATACACCTGCTTTATACCCTAAAAAATCAATAAATGATCCTCTAAGAAATTGTTTATGGATTTGTTTTTTTTGAAATTGTAATACTGTTTTGCCATTTTCAAGTTGTTTACTGTATTCTTGCGGACTATAGTTTTCAATCCACTTTTTTATTTGTTGAATTTGCTTTTCTTCTTCAAATTTTGTTTGAGCAAACAACATCCATGCTCGAATATCGTCATTTAAATCCCAAATATCGTAGCGATGAATTGTTTGAATAATTTGATTGACTGGCTTGTTGGGGAATAAATATTCCCAGGTGAGTTTACACGCAGCAACTCCCTCTTTTCTCCTACCTTCGTAGTATTTGTCAATAGCCTCTATTTGTGTTTTATGGTGATCAATCCAAATAAATTTAGTATTGTGTTCTTTTAAGAACTTCATCTCTTCTTTTCCAAAAGCATAATCTACAACAAAAACAGTATCAAAATCTTTAGCTAGAAAAACTTCGTCGCCATGATTCATGCTAATGCATTGCGCATCAGGGTATTTGAGCATTACAACTGCAGCACTTGCCCAGCCATCTTCGTCATTATGATGATAAATAAGAGTTTTCATATTCTTAGAGGTAACTCCATCTTTATTAATCTTTAGACAATTAGGCCTTGTTTAAAATACTGTAAATTTGTATACTGCGCGTTTTTGTTAAGATTATTTTTCTTCTTATAGCTCTTTTCTTCTTATAGCTCTTTTCTTTTTTTATAGTTTTTTTATCTTCTTTATCGTAGTAGTGCTTTTTCTTCATCTTTATTACTTCTTGTCGTAAAGATTAAATAGTGTAAAGCTTGAATTAGTCGCATGGTTATTATTTCAAGAAATATAACGGTGTGCAAAAACGTTTTTAAAAAAGCCACTGGCTTAATGTTTACAAAACAAAAAAAAGATTTTGCTTATGTCTTTTCCTTTAATCGCGTTCAAAGAATGCGTATAACTATGTGGTGGGTATTTTATCCTATAGATATTATTTTTTTAGACGAACAAGGATATATTGTTGAATTAGTTTCTTGGCTTAAACCATTTGGTTTTTACACTTCTAAGCGAAAAGCGAAAACTTTTGTGGAACTGCCTTCTGGAGTTATTCAAAAATATGGTCTGATGAAGGGTATGCATTGCTCTTGGAATGGAAGCTTTTTTTTATGTGACTAATACATGTAGTCATTTTTCTTGTAAATATCGGTGTTTAGCGCGTTTAAATGAAAAGGTTTATAAACTAATTATGCTCATATATGTGTATACCTCATTTACGAAATGTTCGTAATAACGGGGAAAAACCAATAAAGGGTGAAAATATGAATAAAGGAGATTTAGTAGAACATATTGCTAAAAAAACAAGTTACCCAAAATCACAGGTAACAGATGTTGTTAATGAAATGATTGCAACAATCGGTAAAACCGTTAAAAAAGAAAAAGTTCAATTAGTTGGACTTGGAACTTTTCAAGCTGTAAAACGAAAAGCACGAATGGGAGTTAATCCTGCAACTGGAGCTAAAATCAAAATTCCAGCACGAAAAGCTCTTAAGTTTACTGCAAGTGCAAACTTGAAAAAACTTTAAGTGTACTTTTTAGGTGCGTCTTGCACCGCTTTTCTTTTTCTTTTTTTATATCTGCTTTTCTTTTTTTATATCTATTTCTTAATCCTTTTATTTTCATTTTATTTTTCAATATTTTTTCCTTCTCTTTTTTATCTTTTTTAATCCTCTTAAAATGACTTATTGTTGTAGTTACTGTCTTAGTTTTAGCTATTTATGTGCTGCCTTATTCTTTTTCTTTTTTTATTTTAGATGATTTTATAAACTAACTCTTGCTTCTTGTTTATTATGGTTCTTAGTGTAGAAAAGAAAAAAGAATTAAAAGCTCAGTCAAAATCTTTAAAGTCATTTATTAGTGTTGGAAAGAATGGAATTTCTGAAGATACAATTCTTTCTATACAAAAATATTTGAAAGCTCATCGCTTAGGTAAATGTGCTTTTTTACGCTCTTATCTTGATGAGCAACAACGTGATAAACAAGAAGTAGCTCAAGAACTTGCTGATCGCGCGAATGCGCAACTTATTGACAGAGTTGGTTTTACTGTTACTCTATATCGTTAATCCTTTTTATTGCTATTTTATGTACAGTTCTTATTTTATTTTCTGATTTTGATTATTTTTTACTTTTATTTTATTGGTTACTATTATGTTTATGTTCATTTTATGCGAAGTTTTATAAACAATAATTTCTTGACTATTGACATAATCATTCATACGAATGTATGAGGTGTACTATTTATGAAACGAAAAGGACAAGCAGCAATGGAATTTCTCACCACGTATGGTTGGGCATTTCTTGTAATTATTGTAGTAGTAGGTGCTCTTTACGCTTTTGGCGTATTTGACACGTCTTCAAAACTCCCTTCAGGATGTCAACTCGACACACTTTTAGATTGCAGTGGCGGTTACCTAGTCGATGCAGAAGAGAATACTGTTTCTCTTAATATTAAGAATGGAGATATTAGCGGAATTGAAATTATAAATTTAACAATTAGTGAACAATCATCATCAGATCAATGTGTATCTGAAAATATTGTTGGAACACAAGAGATCGCCTCGGGTCAAGCAAAAGATTTAGTGTTTGAATTTTCCAATTTGCAAGATTGTGGAATTGTATCTGATGTTAAACAAGTATTAGATATAAAAATTTCCTATACTAAAGGAAGCTCATCAATTGTAAATACTGCAACAGGAACACTAGTTGTTGAGGTACAATAAGTAAATTAAGAGGCTCATGCCTTTTTTCTTTTTTTTTTCTTTTCTTTAATGCTTATTGAACGCAACAGTTTACCAAAGATTTATGTACATCACATTTGCATACTCTTACAGACGATTGTTTATGGTATTCCTTTATTGTGTTTTGTAAAAACCGCATTGTATAAATTATGCTGTTTTTTAAAATAGTGTCAAGGCGTACATTTTTTTATTCTGAGGAGTTTATCATGAAACGAAAAGGACAAGCAGCAATAGAATTTTTATCAACCTATGGTTGGATGTTTTTAGTAGTTGTTGCTGTTATTGGAGTAATGAGTTATTATGGTTTTGGGGATGCCAAATCAAAAATTCCTACAACTTGTTACTTTGGCACAAACTTTGATTGCGGGGCATTTATGGTCTCAGATGATGGAGACATTGCTTTTGAAATTACAAATTTTAACAATCGACCGATTAATTTTACTTCTATAGCGGTTTTATTCCCTGGCGAAGAAGAATACATATCGAATTCATCTTTTTCTTCAACAGTAGTTCCTGTAGGAGAAACTAGCTTAATTTTTATTAACGAGACGAGTCGTGAACTTGCTGGTAAAGACAAATTCTTAATAAAACTATTTTACCAATATGATGAAGTTGATGCTTTGGACAAAGTTGCGTCTGGAGAAATCGTTGCAGATGTTACTTCTGATGACATTATTGTTGAGCAATACTTAGATGAAGCTAATAGTGATGGTTTGGTTGTTTCTTTGCCTTAATCATTTTTTTTTCTGTTTGTTTGTTTTTTGTTTGTTTGTTTTTTGTTTGTTTGTTTTTTGTTTTTGTTTTTCGAAAAGTTTTCGTCTTTTTTGTAGTTGACTATTTTAAACACCTTCGCATAATATGTAGTGGTGATGTGAATGGTAAAACTACCTGGAAGCTCTTTAGTAAGAAAACTTTTTTGGTCAACACTCTTGTTAACAACTGGCGTGGTTGTTGGTGAAAAGTATGAACCCTTACAAACAGCTCATGAAAATAAAACCTACAAAAATCGAAGTGTTGAAGATGATACACCAGTAGATCTTTTTGATTACACAACAAAAATTGAAGTTAATGAAAAGGGTCGCCTAGAACTTTATTTTGGTAATGCCCAAACAGATACGTTTTATCAAGTTCATAAAAATGGTATGGTTGGTCCTCAAGATACTTTGCAAGACTATTTTGCAAATCGAAGTGTTGAAGATGACACGCCTGTTGATTTTTACAATTATGTTGTTGAGCCACGACTTAATGATAAAGGTCGTGTGGAATTATACTTGGGAAATAGTAAAACAGGAAATTTTAAAAGAATACATCAAGACGGAACGGTTGGTTCTTGTGGTGAATTTATTGATTCTTACGTGCAATCAACAACTAATAAGGCTAAACCTTATTTGCATGTAGCAGGAGAAAAAGCAAAAAATGTTTTTGAACATTCTAAGGATAAACTATATGTTTGGTTAGTAGCTCCTTCTAAACAAGATGTGGCAAAGTACGAACTCATGCCTGTTGATTCTTCATCTTTTGCAAAACCAGTAAACTAATTATTTTTTTTATTTATTTTTTAATAGAATTAGAAAAAAAGGTGGACAGCTTTTTGTGCATCCCGCGTTTAAACGCAGTACCTCACAAAACGTAGACGCGCTTGACTTCCGAGTTCGAAATGGGTTCGGGTAAACCACGTCGCTTTGACCGTCCAAGATGTAGAATAGATGTTCTCTTTATAAATATTTCTGTTTTTAAATAGTTAGTTTTTATTCTTGCCTTGCTCTAACATAAAAAGAAATTATTTCTTCTGAATTGTTTTTTTCAACACCAATAAGCATTCCTTTACTTCCATAGGCTAAAACATACGAAATAACAATTTCGGGAACCTTGCTTGAAATATCTTTATAGGCTGCAATTACGTCTTTAGTATCTTCATTTGTTAACATTTCTATGCTTTGAGATTCTTCGAACTTGGTGGCTATTTCTTTACTTAAGTCATTAGAATACATGTTTGTATCTAAATACATGCTGCTACCTAAATAAGCCCACCCATTATGTTCTTTGAATTGAAGTTCATCGGTTACTACGGGGTTTTGTATATAAAATTCCCTTATTAAATTGATAAACTCTTGCTTGGTATCTTTATTTTGTTGTTGTAAGTTGTGAAGAACTAAATAATTATCTAAGATATAATCCAAATCTACTGCTTTATCCTTATACATGTTACTGTTGCGAAAATTCTTTTTACTTTAAATTCTTTTTGTTATTTTGGCCTTGTTTAAAAAGGAGTTTTTATGTATGCTGCCAATTACAACAGAAATAGTAATCTGGCTATGTGCTTAGCTGTTTACCCCCTGCTCGTTAGTTGTCCCAAGGCGATAATAATAATAACAATAATAATAGTAACAATAATAATAACGCGCAGTATACAAATTTACAGTATTTTAAATAAGGACGTTATTTTTTTATGCTTTTAACGGGTTAAGTTTATAAACTCTTTACGTGTTCTTGCTAACGATGACCACTAAAAAGACAACCAAAAAAGCGACAACGACAAAAAAGGCTACTTCTAAAAAAGTTACAAAAAAATCTGCTAAAAAAAGCACGAAAGCGGCAAAAAAAACAGTATCTAAAAAAGCGTCGCCAAAAACATCTTCAAAAAAGTCATCTGAATTCTTACAATCCTCAGTTAGTATTGGTCTTGTTGGTCATGTAGATCATGGTAAAACGACTTTAACAAAACAATTATCTGGAAAATGGACTGATACTCATTCCGAAGAACTTAAACGAGGAATTACTATTCGCTTAGGTTATGCTGAAAGTACTTTTCGAAAAGATAATACTCTTGACGCGCCTTCTTGTTGGACAACTCAAAAAAAACACCCTATTTCAGGAAATGAAACTCAACCTGTTAGAAAGGTTTCTTTTGTAGATGCTCCAGGTCACGAAAGCCTTATGGCGACAATGCTTAGTGGTGCTAGTATTATGGACGGAGCACTTCTTTTAGTTGCGGCTAATGAAACTTGTCCTCAAGCACAAACGCAAGAACATTTGATGGCTCTTGAACTTTCAGGAATTAAAAATGTTATTATTGTGCAAAATAAAATTGATTTAGTCTCTGAAGAAAGAGCTCTTAGAAATTATAAAGAAATTAAACATCTTTTGAAAGGAACAAGTTTTGAAAACGCTCCTGTTGTTCCAATTAGTGCAGAACACGGTTCAAATATTGATGTTCTTATTGATACTATTCAACAAATAATTCCTACTCCTAATCGTGATGATGCAAAAGAAGCAATTTTTTCTGTAGCTCGATCATTTGATATTAATAAACCTGGTACAAAACCTTCAAAACTTATTGGTGGGATTCTTGGCGGTGTTGTTGTCCAAGGAAAATTTAAATCTGGTGATACTGTGGAGCTTCGTCCAGGAAGAATTGTTGAAGAAGCAAACCAGTTGGTTGCCAAACCCATTAAAACCAAAATCGTTGGACTAATGGCTGGAAAACAACCAATTGAAGAACTCGTTCCAGGAGGCAGTGTGAGCATGCTTACCTCTCTTGATCCTTCTATTGTCAAAGGAGATCATTTAACAGGAAACTTAGTAGGACATGTTGGAAAACTTCCTCCTGTATGGTCTGAACTTAAAATTAAACCAACCATTCTTGAGCGGATTGTAAATGTTGGTGAAGATTTTAAAATCGATCCTTTAATTAAAAAAGAAATGCTTCTCTTAAATGTTAACAGCGCAAAAACTGTTGGTGTTGTTGATGAACTTAAAAAAGGTTTTGCGTATTGTAAACTTAAACTTCCAATCTGTGCATCCGTTGGTGATAAAGTAACTATCTCTCGTCGAGTTGGTAATCGGTTTAGATTGATTGGTTATGGGATTATCTCCGAGTAGATATTTTTCTTTTTATTTTCTTGTTTTGCACTACTGTTTTGTTGTGCGAAAATTTGCAAAAGATTTCCTTTTTAGACTTTGCAAAAATGATACTGCATGAATCGTATCATTTTTTAAACCGACTTTAAGGCACTGGCATTATAGTATTTTTTCGTAGCTTTTATAAAGTTATTATTCTTGACGGAGTGTATGATGAATGGTTCAAGAAAAGCTCAAGCAGCAATGGAGTTCCTCACAACATATGGTTGGATGTTTATTCTAATCATGGTAGTTCTTGCAGGAATGTGGCAGTTTGGAATATTTACACCTTCAACTTGGGTAAAATCCTCTTGTCAACTTGACAACAAATTTTCTTGTGGTTCTTTTTCTTTTACCTACGATGATAGTGAAGAAAATTATACATTTCAAGTTGAACTTACAAACTCTGGTTATGAATCAAAACGAATTCAAAAAATAAAACTTTCAGAACTTGAAGGAGAAAGTTATTGTTTAGCAAATGTAACTGTCTTAAATGGGGAGTCTAATGTACTTGCTTCACAAGGTCTTGATCAAGAAAAAGACTTTCAAGTAAGTTTTAATGCATCTGATTGTGATGGTTTTTCAAAAGCAAATTTTAATTCTGCACTCGAAAAGAAACGACGCTTTGATATTTCTATATATTATGCGACTGGTGATTCAACGCTTCCAGAAGTTTCTAGTGGGACGCTTATTACTGATATTGCCCAGGTTTAATTAATTTACCTTTTTACTTTTTTATTCCAACTCAACTTGAAGTTATCGACAAGTATATTATAAAGAAACCTTTATTAATTCTCACAACGTAAAAAAGTACATGTTATGTATTGTTCGTAGCACATGTGCTTTTTGAGGTGAAATTATGAAAAAAACCACATCACATTCAACAAAAAAATTAACTACAAAAAATTCAAAAAAAAATGTGTCCTTATCTTTACTAATTGCTTTAGGCGTTGTATTTATCGCAGCAGGTCTTTTTATTGGTTTGCTTGTTTTTTCAGATTCTCAACCGTTTGAACCACGGTCTTTTTCATTGTATTCTGCTTCTTCTACTTTTGTTAGCGATGCTGGCTTTGAAGCTGGAAAACTTGCTTTTTCTTCCGAAGAAGAATATGTTTCTTTTCTTAATGAACAACAATCTCAACAATCAAATTATTATCGAGGAGATTCTTTATCGGGGGCATTTTCTGTTGACGGTATAAACGCAAAAAATGATATTGCTGTAAACAGCGATTCAACGTCTTTAGTTCAAAGTAGTTCTTTTAGTGAAGATGATTCTTCTGATTATTCAAAAACTAACAATCAAATTGCAACTGTTGATGAAGCTGATCTTATCAAAACAAATGGCAATTATATTTACACAGTTACTGATGAAACCTTATTTATTGTAGATGCAAATAAATCAGAAGATGCTAATGTTGTTGCAACATATGAATTTAATCAAGTTGCTCAAAGTCTTTTTTTAGAAGACGACATGCTCGCAGTATTTTCTTATTCTCATAGCCGGCCAGAGGCATTTAGTGACGACATGATTGCAAAAATTGGTTCTTGGCCTCGTCAGGGAATGACGACGGTGACTTTTTTGAATGTTTCAAATCCTCAAGATCCTCAACTTGTTCAAAAGTATCAACTTGAAGGACGTTATGATACTGCGCGACTTAGCGATGGATATATTTATCTTATCTTGCATCAAAATCCTTACGCGCGAGACTCGCATCCAACACCCATTATCTTACAAGAAGATAAAGTTACCTCTATTGCTGCTAAAAATATTTTTTACTATCCGCAGCCCTACAATAATCCTCAACTTGTGCTAACTCATTCTTTTAATTTTGCAGACACTCAACTTGTTGAATCAACAGCTGTAACTGTTGATTATGCAAATGATGTTTACGTTTCAAAAAAAGCGATTTATTTAACAGGCTATGATCATTTTTCTGAGCACGAGTTTACACAAAACATTCTTCAAGATGAACTCTCCTCGTATCTAACGACAGCAGATACTGAGTTAATACAAAAAATACGTGCAGTAGATTCAGACATTTTGTCTGCTTGGGAAAAAGAGCAAAAAATTCTTCAAGTATATTATGATATATTGCATAGTCTTAGTTCTTCCCAACAAGAAAATATTCAAGAACGAGTCGATGAAAAAACATACGAGCTCATGTCTGAAATGGAATATTTTGATTATACGACTATTTCTAAACTCGCCTATGATAAAGGTAAACTCAATCTTGTGGCTTCAACAAAAGTGCCGGGAAGAATTCTTAATCAATTTTCTTTAGACGAGTCTGAAGATGAAATTCTTCGCGTTGCAACAACACAATCACAAACACGGTTTTCCTATAAAGATTTGCATCGTGAATCAACAAGCGCAGTCTGGACATTTGATGAAGATTTACGCGAACTTGGCTCTTTAGAAGATCTCGCTCAAGAGGAATCTATTTATGCGGTTCGATTCATACAAGACCGTTTGTATATAGTAACTTTTGAACAAATTGATCCTTTTTTTGTTATTGATCTTTCAGATGCGACGCAACCAGAAGTTTTAGGAGAATTAAAAATTCCTGGTTTTAGTAATTACTTACACCCTTATGATGAAAATCACATCATTGGCATAGGACGAGATGCAACAACGAGTGGTCGATTACAAGGATTAAAAATATCTTTGTTTAACGTCGAAGATGTAACTAATCCTATTGAAGTTACCTCTTATGTTGGTGAAGATAAATATGCTCAAACGACAGCAACTTACGAGCATAAAGCGTTCTTGTTTAGTAAAGAAAAGAATCTTTTAGTAATTCCTGCGCATAATGCAGGTTATGATGATACGAATGTATATAACGGAGCCTTTTGGTTTACTATAACTCCTGAGGATATTTCTTTAGAAGGTGTTATTGATCATAGTATGGCAACTCACGAATCATCTTCTATGTATCGTCACCAACCTTTAGTTGAGCGAAGTTTATTCATTGATGATGTATTATATACTAAATCACCAACACTCATTCGTTTGCACAATTTAGAAACTAAAAAAGCTATTACCAATGTTAAACTTATTCAATCAAGCAATATGGACATGTTATAGTTCTTAATCTTTTTATTTTATTTTTTTACTTTTTTATTTCTTTTTATTATTCTTTATCTTTTTTTTATGCTATGGTGTTGTGTTTGCAGATTTTTTTACACTCTACTTTTGTAAAAAATTAGATAGAACTAGCTATGAAAAAGAAAAAAATCTTTTTTTAAAGAATACATTAGTAGTAATAAAAACTTATTTCATTAATACTTCTGCTTCCAATTCTTCTTCATCAAAAGATGCTTGGCGTTTACTGCGCCGAGAACGTTTTTTTGCAAATGCTGCTTCGTAACTTTCATCGCCTGAAAATTTTTGTTCTTTTCGCTTAGCAAAAAGCTCATCATCGTAGCCTTGCATAAAACCTTCTTCTTCGGCACTTATTTGGTCATTATCGACTAAGTCTATGCGACCATCGTCGTTATAGACTTCCTCAAAATCCTTTTCATCAAACATGAAATAAGGAATTGCAGTTACTGGTATAAAAACCTTTTGTAAGCGCAGTATATGTATTTAAAAACATCGAGTTGGAGTGTTCTTAAGGAGTAGTAAAATAAGATTTATTTTTTGTAGTCTCTATTGTTAAAATTTTCCCGAAATTATTTTTTCAACAATGTAATTGTTATTTTGATATGTACGTTTTGAGTATTCGTATATTGAAGGGGCGATAATTTTTCCAACTTTACTTTGTGAGAGTAATTTGTTGCGTTTACCTTGTGGACCTATGTATGTGTTAATAAAAAAGTTCTTGTTTTCTTGGGAAAAAAGTTCTTTTGTTGTCATAGTAAGAAATGTTTCAAGATCAAACCAACCCTTTGCAAGTTTTGCTTTGGCAAAAGAACTTCCTTTTTTGAGACCTTCTTTTACATATTGTTGTACCCTTTCTTGACGTTGAGCGTAAGAAGAAAATTCTTCATAATCCCTTGCTACTTTGTTAACAAAATAGATGAGTTTTTCACGTTCAAGTGTCCCTTCTTGAATGTGCTTAAAAAATTGTGAGAGTTCAAATAGTGCTTCTTCGCTGGATGAAAAGGATGCAGGAATAATTTTTGAAATAAGCTCTTGTTCATATAATGTTTTAAAACCTCGTTTCCCCGTAACATCAATTTCTCTTTTGTAAATATTTGTGCCGTCATTAATTGCAAATGAACCAGTTCCAAAACCAACATATGCTCCTTGCGTAACTTTGCAGCCAAAAGTTTTCATTGCTTCTTGAAACGCTTCACAATCAGAAACTGATTGAGGAAATACATAAAAATATCCTGAATTATTAATTGGTAAAAATCGTGCCAATAAGTGTGCATATTGATTTATGAGCTCATCTTTTTTTTGTTTGTATCCTTTGAATTGTTCATTTGTTTGTTCAAAAACTTTAGGTAGGAGGTAACCTTCTTCAATAGTGTGCATGAGATCGAATCTGGCAAGTGTTTGAGCAGTAGAATGCTCATTCGTAGAAATGTTCATTTTTTTTATATAGTTATATATTTCTTTGATTACTGGATTCTTAGAGAGTTTGCTAGAGTACAATTTAGAAAACGGTGTAAGGTAATACATGCTTGCTTGCGTGCTTCCCTTTTTAACAATTCTTTTTTTACCAAATAGGTGTGGTTGTTTTTCTTGTAGCGCTTGAATATTTTTTTTAAATATTTTATGACTTAAGAAATTATCATATTCTTCATGGTCGGTCATTAATTGACTTGTTTTGTAATGCTTTATTTTTTTTCGTAAATACTCATTAACTGCGAGTCGCTTTTTAGATGTACAACAAACGTCTTCTGCTGAGCAAGAAAATAATTTTTCTTTTAAGTATACTAAAGGAACGGCGTAATCTGAAGCTCCTAATAACACGCTAACATCTTCGCTACCATATAACTCTTCATCTTCGTTGAGCTGACGTTTAGAAATAATGGTATCAATAATTCCTTCAATTTGTTGTTGATAATTTTGCGTTTTAACAAAACGTTCTCCTCTGATTAAAGAAATAACTGTTTCTAGTTTATTATTTACTGTGAATGGAAAATAATTTTGAGAGTATGGCGCAAGGTCAATGTGAATAAGTGAATTTACAGTTACTTTTTTAAAAAAACCAGCGCTTGCGTTAATGCGCGCATTTGCACCAAAAAATTCTAATTCAGGCGCATTCTTTTTTTGTCCTCTGGGAGCATTCTTTTTTTGGTTTTGTAAAAATTCTCGTTCTTGAAGTAAATCATAACCCATGCCGTTTTGAGAAATAAAAATAAGTGCTGGATGATTGTGGATAAATTCTTGGCGACCTAAAAGCATATCTTTGGCATTAGAAAACTTTTTTGTCACAACTGTTGCTGGACCTGTACAAAGAGTAACTTTTTTTATGCTTGACTTTCCTGTAAGGTGTTTAAAATAATACACGATGTCTTCGAGTTCTTGTGTTTTTGGATTAATTTGTTTTGTTGCTAATTGGTGAGTGAGTGGTCTTTTATGTAATCCTAATTTTTCATTACCTACTTTTGAAATAAAAAATTCTTCAAGTAATGAGTATAATTTTTTTCTTGGCTTGTGTAGTAATGATTCTTTGGATAGTTGTTTTTTATTCAAATACTGTTTGTGTTCTTGTAAAAACGAAATAATATCTTCTCGTGAACTTTGTAATGAAGTTATTTGAGCAGTATTATCCCACCAACACATAAATTCATCATCAAAAGCGTAGGTTTTTAGAGCTTGAAATTCTTCAAGACGTAAAGGTCGAGAAGACATTGTGGTGTACTGGTTTTGCATATGTTGTACTGTTTCTAAGACTGCATGTGGAAAATGTATTTGTTGTCGAATGGATTCATTTACTGATCCTTGATTCATTCCAGCCATAAATAATTGATTAAATTTTTTTATGCATTTTTTTAACTCATTTATTGGCCCTTGCACTATGACTGAACAATAATTTTTCTTGTAAATTGATTCTGCATTGCACAAAGGATAATTTTCTTTGATGTGTTTTTGAAGAAGTTGTGCATTTTTAGAACTTAGTGCATGGCTTAGCGCGTATGGTTGAATTGATTCTCGAGTTTCTTTGACTGGTTGGATTCCGATAATTACTTCTTCTTTTGACTCGCTTTGCTTAGCTTCTTCTTCAGATTGATTTTTAGATAGTTTTTTGTTGGTTTTTTTAGGAGATTGAATTTTGGAAAATATTTTGTGATTTGCAGGAATTAAAAGTCCAGAATCATCTTCGATGAGCTTGTGTGTGTGAATATCAATATGCGGGTTGTTACCAAAAAATGTTTGTATGTGTGTGATAATTCGCTCTTCAAGTTCCATGTCTATTCAAAATAGCAAAATCAAGTGAAGTTTTTAAAGATTCGGAATCTTTATATAAGGGGCTTTTTAAATGATTATTATTTTATCGTAGAAAGCTTTTTATCTGGTTTTTCATTTTCATCTTTTAATGATACCTTCAATATTTAGTTTTTCTAATCCTTTGGCCAGTCTAGGGAGTGTATTATGGGTAAATCAAGACAGTATAGATCTTTTCACATTGAGACCTTCAGGAGTATCTTTAAAAACCCTTGAACAACTTATTTCTTTTGGTCAACAAAAACACACTCTTTCTCGTTTTACTAAGACCTTTGAAAAATATCGTTTATATGAAGCTATGATGGCTTCTCGTTTATCTGAACTACAAGGAAAAAATGTTTTATTTTTAGATTCAGAAAATCATGTTTTTGAAGACTTAAATGGTGGTGCTTTGCGAAAATGTATTGATGATTTTGCAAGTGAATCAATTACTATTCCTACACTTTTTGATATATATGCTAAAGCAACAAAACCGGTAAAGAATTTTATGACTAATACTGTTTTTTATCGCGTAGCGCCAATCGCTTTCCCTTTCACATTAAAGCCTTCTGTTAATGGAGCTATTAGCGCTTCTCATCCTTTCGCTGATGACGTGCAAGGAATAAATAGTTATTTGCAACGAAAAGGAAAATCTACCTTGGGTTCAACCATACGACAAATTTCAGATAGTGCTACTACTCAAAATCATTCTTTTTCTTTAGCTATGCTTTCAACAAAGCATTCTCATAAATACATTGATACTATTGATGCTTGGGACATGTATGCGAATGTATTTAGTGAAAAATATTGGAAAGTAACTGTTGATGAGTTCAAATCCTTATGGGATGGTGCGATTCAAATTAATCGTGCTCTTCTTGCACAAAAATATTCTTATATTGTACGCGAGATTGGTCTTGAAGAAATAAATCCTTATATGATTCAAGGAGCAACAACCTTGCCAATTTTAGAATCGGTTGCTAAGCAAACAAGTTTGCCTCTTAAGATTCCTGGCGGTAAATTATTATCTAACACTAAGCACAAACCTAAACTTCGAGAGTTAGAACCTCAAGCATTAAATCGGCTTGTTGGCTGGATGACTGCTAAAGCCGATAAGTCAGTAACACCAATAATTATTCCTTCTCGCATTGTTCAAAAAGACTTTTATTTGTCTGATGGTACAAAAATAAATCTTGATAACTATGTACGCGGTCAAGAAAAAAGTTTGCAATATCCTTTTTTAAAAACACTGGGCGATACAAAAAACTTTGAAAAAAACGCAAAAAAATATGTTGATAAAGAAGGTCTTTTTCTTTTAGAAGAGGATATTTGCAGATATCAATTTAGGGTGGAATCCATTGAATCAGTTATTTTGCGTTTAAATATACATAATTTTAAAGTGTATTTGGATGGTGGTAAAGAAACGCAATGGCTTGATTGTTTGAAAAATAATACTGTAGATCCTTTTGATATTAAACACCTTTCTTCAGTTATACCTAAACGTTTGATTCGACCTAGTAATATGGGTTCTCGTTGTGAACTTAATTCTTTTATTTCTGTTCAACCTAAAAATACGTGGCCAAAAGATATTGTCTCTAATGTTGCAGCAAAAAGCGGAACCGCTCTTCATCAATTATCTAATGAAGTAAGTTGTAAACAATTTAAACTTCTTGATCTTTTTGGTATTCGTTCAATGCCTCGAAAGCAGTATTGTGAAGTTCCTATTTCGCGAACGTTTTCTGCAAGTTCTCAAGATATCGATGCTTTGTATTCCTACCTTGAAAACCTAATTTCAAAACATGATTTTTATGAATATTATACTGCAATGAAAAAAAACCTTGAGGTTTTATATCATCAACCTTTTGTTGTTGATGCTGGAAGTCCTGATGCTGTTGCAAAAATACGTGAAACTGATCAACCTATTATTATTGACTTCAAGCGGCGTATGAGTTTGCGAACTCCCGTTCCTTATTTTTTTGAACAAACATCTCGTTACGCATTAATGCTTGAGGATCATGTAAAAGCTGATTCGTTTTATTCATTAATTATTCAGCGACCCTTTAGTTTTCCTTCACAATCTGAAGAATTTGCTGTTGATAAAGGTCTTTATCGAAGTCAAGTTTTTAAAATTCGCAAGATTGATTTTAAAAGTGAGTTTATGCAAACTGTAAAAATAAAAACCTTGTTTGAATATGTTTCTAATACTTTATTAAGAGATAATCCTCAGCTGGCTTTTTTAATTCGTGAGTATAGAAAAGATGATTCTAATAATTTAAAGTATCACTGTGATGGTTGTTTTGCCAATATTAAGACTGATTTTTCTTGTAGGTATTTGCTTGAAGGAAAACATCGACCTTGGGAAAAAAATAGCACACGGTGAATGCATATCTGCTGTCGGTGAGCGGCGAGTATTAAATAGCTCGTGGTTTTTTTTTTTTACGTGACTTCTTTTTTTTACTCTATTTTTTTAGTTCACCAACACATTTATAAACGCATGAAGGATATTTCATATGAATACTTTTTATTAGCTTGCACATACTATTTGTGTGTTATGACTTGATGTATGGTGAGATACTATGCTAATAAAAAAATAAACTACGTAGGGTGAAAAAAAATGGTACAATTAAACGAAGAAGCGCCTGATTTTAAGGCAATGGCATTTTACAATAATAATTTTGAGAAAAGAAGTTTACAACAAGAAAAAGGAAAATTTCTTATTTTGTTTTTTTATCCAGCAGATTTTACTTTTGTCTGTCCAACAGAACTCGAAGATATGGCTGAAAATTATGAAGAATTAAAAAAATTGGGTGCGCAAGTTTATTCTGTTTCTACAGATACACACTTCGTACATAAAGCGTGGTGGGACGCGAGCCCTTCTATTCAAAAAATAAAATTTCCTATGCTTGCCGATCCAACGCATGCTATTGCAAACGCTTATGGTGTTCTTCGAGAACATGAAGGTGTTGCTAACAGAGCAACGATTATAATTGATCCTGATGGTGTAATAAAAGCAATTGAAATAACTGATGAACCAATTGGTCGAAATGCAAAAGAATTGCTGCGAAAAGTAAAAGCGCTTGTCTACGCGAGAGAACATCCTGGTCAAGCTTGTCCTGCGAACTGGCAAGAAGGTGCAGATACTTTAAAACCAGGTATTGATTTAGTGGGAAATTTATAATTTTTTTTATTTTTTTTATTTCTATTTTTATTACTGTGCTAGTTTTTGGTATTGTTAGTGCTACATCGTATTATATTTATTTATCTTTGAAAGAATTTATTGTATTCTGAATGATCTGTAAAATACTTAAATACATTAATTTCGTATTTTTGATGTTTTTTTCCTACTTCAAAAAGAACTCTTGCATTATGTCCAAAACCTTTTCTTCGAAAATGTCCTTCGTGGCCTATTTCTTTTACGCAAGCATCATATAGGTGTGACACTCCATTAATGCTTGAAACTGTTGATGATTTTGCCACATGTCTTCCAGTATTATACGGGTGGTCGTTTGTGAGTTCATCAATTAATAGTTTAGCGTGTTTTTTCTTT
Source organism: Candidatus Woesearchaeota archaeon (assembly GCA_046543005.1). Classification (GTDB taxonomy): domain Archaea; phylum Nanobdellota; class Nanobdellia; order Woesearchaeales; family SKGA01; genus SKGA01. Next base: position 22,561 of record JBKHAG010000013.1, read on the forward strand.
AAAATAAGTTCTAACCCTGTAATATCTATCTTGTTTTTTTCTTTAGAAATAAGTGTTCTTATTGTTTGTGCATTTTTATATTTTTCTTTGCAAAAAGAAGGCAGTATTCCGCTTGGTAACTTATTTTTGTCTTCATATGTTGAAAATAAATCATTTATCGCTTGAAGATATTCTTTACCGAATTTTTTTTGCATACCTGTTAAGATGTGGTTATTTGCAAATAAACTCATGAGTTGAGAATTTGTTTCTTGTTGAGAAAAACCGTATTCTAAAAACTGCTGGTTAAGTTCATGCATAAACTCTTTTACATACTCAAAGTTTTTTTTCTTAACAATATTTTTTGCTCGTTTATTACTAATTTTGTATTTTTTCACAAATTCTATATCTTCTTTATTGATTGAGTTTTTTTTGTATGCTGTGGTAGTTGGTTTGGGGTTTTTTATTTCTATTTTCTTTTCTATTTTTTCTTTTGATTTTATTATTTTCTCTCTTTGTTGTTGTTTAAATTCTTCTTTTTTTCTTTTTATAATTTTAACAGCGCTGTTAAGGCTGCAATCTTCATATAAGGTATCTATAAATAATTCTGTTATTTCTTCATGGGATAATAGAGATTCATTTTTTATTGACTCAAAGAATTTTATTTTTTTGTTTATATCTTGAAGTTCCTTAGATAGACTAAGAAGTTTACTTTTATTTTGTTCTATTTCTTTTTTTAACGGTATGGCTTCTTGTGTTGTTTTTTTATATCCTTGGATTTGTTCATACACTTCTACAAGAGGGTTTGATGGTATTTGGATTTCTTCTCCTTCTTTAGTTTCTTTTAGTGTTTCTTCTAAGGTGCATTCTTTTGGAGCTGCTTGTTGAACGTGTTTTTTAAGTTCTTGATTGACTTTCCAAAAATCTTCGTATTCCTTATCAATTCCTCTTATAGTTTTCTTTTTTATGCTGTTATGAATTGCTTTATATGTTGGTGCAGATTCATTTTCCTGTATGATTTCTTTTAATTTTTTGTGTATTTTGTTTATTTGGTTGGTATAGGTATCGATTTTTTCTTGGAGTAAGGAAATGGTAGGTATATATGTTTCAAGCGAATTTTCTTTATAAGAAAAATTAGTTACTTTTTGCATGGGACAATTTATGTGTTTTTTTCCTACTTTATCTATATCTGTTTCTATTTCTTTTATAATATGCTCTAGTTCTTGATGTATTTGTTGATTCACTGTAAAATGACGAAAACAGAGTTTATTTATAAATATTTATGTTTTTAGGCGCTGTCCCAAAAGGTATACATATTATACTGCCTTGCGACGAATTTTTTTAAAGCAAATAAGAAGAACTGCAAAGTTCGCACTTATAATCCTTGATTTAAAAATAAAAGCTATACGACCAAAGGCGATAACAAAAACGCGCAGTATACTAATGTACGCCATGCGGGACAGCGCCTGTTTTTAAAGTAAAAAATATCTTGGCGGTTTGCTGTAGTTTTTTATATGTATATCGTTTCACCAACAGATTTATAAACTTCATATGATTTAATATTCATATGTTCTTAGAGTTGCTCTTTTTTAACACATTTTTCATAACACCTCACACCCGGCGCTCTAAGAACACTTTTTTTTAGTATGAAAAATTATGCTACTATAAAATAAGTAGTACTTGGAGGAATACATATGACATATATATTAGAACCCTTACCTTTTGCGTATAATGCATTAGAACCTTATTTTGATGAAGCAACAATGAAAGTTCATCACAATAAACACCATCAAGCATATACTGATAAGTTTAATGCAACCTTAAAAGATTATCCTCAGATTGCTGCCGAGCCTGCTCAAGAAGTCCTGCGAAAGCTTCATACCTTGCCTGAAAAAATTCGTCAAGCCGTAGCTAATCATGGGGGCGGATATGTAAATCACAATTTCTTTTGGTCTATTCTTAAAAAGGATGTTGCTTTTCAAGGAGAAATTGCAGACGCGATTAGTAAGACTTTTGGAAGTAGAGAAAATTTTGAAAAAGAATTTAAAAAAGCCGCACTTTCTCAGTTTGGAAGTGGTTGGGCGTGGTTAATTCTTAATAGCAAAGGAGAGCTTCGTATTACAAAAACGCTCAATCAAGCAACGCCACTTTCTGATGGCCATATTCCTCTTCTTGCACTTGATGTTTGGGAACATGCTTATTATTTGAAATATCAAAATAAACGAGCAGATTTTGTTGACGCATTTTTTAATGTTATTAATTGGGATTATGTGAGTCATCTCTACGATGAAGCTCAAAAACATTTAGAATGTCGATAAAAATTGTTAAGGACATAAAAATTTAATTGAATGATTGTTATGTTTCCTTTTTTTTTTTATTATTTTCTTATTCTCTTTTCTATATTTTACACGCTCGCTACGAGTTGTCCAATAAAGTATGTTGCAACAATGACAAAAATAGTGATTGCGACATGTTCTAGTATTGCTTTGTAGGGTTTTTTTTTATTGATTTTGGCAACATAATAACTAAAACCTGCAACTAAACCGAGTCCCCAAATAACGCACACTACGATAGCAACAGGAAGAGTAAATATAAGAATAGGTATTGCAAAACTTAACGCAAATAAAATTTTAGAAATAATTGTTGCAAATGTTGATTGCCACACAGATTTTTCACTGGTTTTTTCATCGGCTTCTTCAGAAACATGAATGCCAAAAGCATCGCTAAGTCCATCGGCTACTGCAATAATAAAAATACTTCCTAAAATAACCTTTGTTGATTGCGTTGCAGAATCAAGACCTACAACCATACCTAATGTAGTGATAATTCCTGAAATGAGTCCAAAACTTAATCCTTTTTTTATTGCTTTATTCATTTTAATTATCCTGTTATCATAGATAGTTGTGCTTGCATTTTTGCAACGTATAGTATTGAAAAGATATTATATCCTATTGCTAGAACACTAAATATTATTGCTGCAATTGCCATCCAATATGCAGTTTTTTGTTTTATTATTTTTTTATTATCCTCACTTGAAGAGATTGTTTTTGATTCTTGTATTCCTTTGAATGCTAAAATAATTGCAATAATTGGTAGTACATATTTTACTGGTTGTAAAAACCAGTATATTGTAGTAAGTGGAATTAAAATTGTGCAAATTAATGCCCAAAAACTATAGGGGTTTATTTTTTTATTATTTGTTTGCATCATAATTACCTTTTTTATAAATAACTAAACATAGTTATAGCTGAGAGTTCAAAAAAACTAATTGCTACTACTACGAGAAGTATTTGTATACTTCCTAAAATAACTGCAGTAATCCCAAACCATAACGATTTTTGATCAGTTATTTTTTTTGTTCTTTTATTTCTTACTTGTCTTGCTTTATAAATTCCCATACTTCCTAAAATAATTGCTACAAGTGGGGTAAGTAAAATAAATATATTGATAAATGGTATTGCAAAAACAAGAAAGGGTGCAATTGCACAACCAAATCCCCAAAGACTATACGTGTTTATCTCTGGGTGTTGATCTTGTTTGTTTCTTTTATTGTATAATTGTGTTGCTTTGTCGTTTGGAATCATTTTATGTTTTTGGGAGTTTTTAGATTAACCTTTTTATTTTTTTTTCTTTAATTTTACTGCGGTTCCATATACGAGGATTTCTGCAGCGCCTTGAGAAATTTGTGACGTCATAAAACGAAGATTAACAATAGCGTCTGCTTTGAGTTCTTCTGCATCTTGACTCATTCGCTCAATTGCTTTTTCTCGCGCTTGAGTGAGTAGTTTCATATATTGTGTGAGTTCTCCACCGACCATGTTTTTAAGTCCTGAAGCAATATCTGCACCAAACCATTTTGCACGAACGCTTGTTCCTCGAACAACACCTAATATTTCTTTAATTTCATAACCGGGGATTGTGTCTGTATTTGTCTGAATCATGTTTATTTGGTTGTTTTTTGGCTTTAAATAGATTATTATTTATAAATCTCATCAATTTACTACTAAAAAGTAACTACAAAAACGAAAGATTTATATATGAGGTGGATGGTGGTGTAGATATGAAGTTTTCAGAATTGTGTGTAAAAGCAGACAAATGTAAGCAATCACTAGAGCCTAAATTAGATTATGTTCTTAGTGGTGTATTGCTAAACACGATAGCTTTAGGAGAATCTTTGCAAACAATTGATGCGCTTAATGCAAACGATGGACTTGATTCTTTACTTAAAGTAGGGGTGGGGGCGGGACTGTTTGCTGCAAATAAATTTGTTTATCAATCTGAAAAATCTAAAAACTTTCGAACTGTTGCAAAAAAAGTAGCAAACAAAGTAAACGCTTCACGACCTGCTTCTTGGATAAAAACTCTGGGATACGCAACAGCACTAAGCTTTGCAGTGGCAGGATATACAGGATCCTCCTCACAAAAACAAAGTAATTCTAATTTTTTAAAGACGCCCTTTATTGAACACTTGCAACAACAAGCAGATAGTTTGCAAGAAGTGCAAGAACAAAAAGAATTTGAAATCGCTGACTTAGTAGTAAACACACCCTTATCTATTAAAGCCCGACCTGAAATGTATGATGAACTTGATTATGATACTGTTTTTAATCACGAATTTTATGGAGCTCGACTTAATAAAAAAAATACGCTTGATGGTCGACTTCAACGAACACTTCGTTGGGAACCAATATATCACTCTATAGAAGAAAAATATAATATACCTAAAAATTTGCTCGGTGCAATTATTATGCAAGAAAGTTATGGAGATCCCTTACAACCAAACTCTTTTTTTGACGGCGGAATTGGTGTTGCACACATGCAAGGAACAACTGCAAAAGAGTATGGTCTAAAAATTTTTGGCGATTCATTTTCTGATTCTGACTCTTCTCATGGAAAAGAATTACAAAGACTGGTTGAAGATAATTACTATGATTTTGGCGTACTGTATAAATATGATGAACGTTTTCACCCTCTAAAAGTCTTAGATGCTTCAGCGCGAATTATTATTAATGGAAAAAAAACCTTTGGTTCTTGGGATAGAGGCGTGCGCTTTTTTAGAGGCGGAAGTGAAAATGCAAAAGCAAACTATTTACAAAATATTAAACATTGGCAAAATCAACTCAATTCGCAAGATGCGCGAGATAACGCGCAAGAATCATTTAATAATATAAATACAAAAATTGATTTTGAAACTTACCTGTATAATTTTCACGAAGCAAACTATAATTGGGGACTCAATAAATATCGTCAAGAATAGTTTAACTAAATTTAATTATATTTATAGAATTATTTTTATTATTTTGTAATTGTTTTAATTTTTAAAAAGAAAAAGAGTTGCGCTAAAGCGCAATATATTCGCTAAGCAAAGAGTTTATTCTTCTTTTGCAAATTTCTTAATAATTGCAAAATGTTTTTTTGCAATGCTAAAAAATTAGCCGAGTTTATTCTTCCTCAGCGAATTTTTTTATCTCGTCAAAGTTTTCAACAATTAATTTTGCTTTCATTTTTCCAAATTGAAACGGCCACTTACCTTCAGGGTCTCGTTCGTTGAGAAGTTTAATCATTTTGTTTCCTTTAAATTCACTAAATTCTACTGCCATTTTTTTAATTCACCTTTTACACAGATGTGTTTGTGAACACAAGTCAAAAAATAGTGCTTTATAAATTTTTATGTTGTAAA
>JBKHAG010000001.1:0-70403 GCA_046543005.1 Candidatus Woesearchaeota archaeon
GCCCGTGTAGGATGAAGAATGAAGACTTTGTTTATAAGCTTTATGATTGCAAGGCGCTGTCCCAAAAGGAGTCTTTATGTGTACTGCCAATTACAGCAGAAACAGTAATCTGGCTATGTGCTTAGCTGTTTACTGCCTGCTCGTTATTTGTTTCAAGGCGATAATAATAACAATAATAATAACAATAATAATAATGATGAAAATAACGCGCAGTATACAGATGTACAGTATTTTGAACAAGGCCGATTGCAAAGCAAGCAAGTTTTGCAACAATAGTATAAATTAAGCACGTATCATTTAAAAAATTAGTTAAAAAACACTTGTAAGAATAGAGCTTGCAACAATATTAAATAAAATAATTACTGCAAATGCTAAGAATGTATAAATCATTGTCGCCCTGCCAATATTATTTCCCAATAAATGATGTTCAGTAATATTATCGGGACCATTTTCTATTCTGCTTGAAATAACGGTGAGTATTATAGCGAGTTGAATAACATATAATCCTACAACGATTTGAAACTGGTACGTAGGTATTCCCACACCAAACATAGACATTAATCCGGCTCCTTGCATACCTCCTGATTCATTTGCTAGACGGGCAGTTTGTTCTCCAAGAGCCATTAAAATAGTAGTAATAAGACTTGTAATACCAACAACTATTGCTGAAATAACTGGTGCTAAAAAAAGAAGTTGACTTTTTACGCTGGAGAGTACATCTTCAAGCAAGTCTTTAAGTCGTTCATCAACTCGATGCATTTGTTTGATATATTCTGAAACATTAATTAACGCTTGACTTGCTACGTGCGGTCCTTTTCGTGAAGCTTCAACTAATACCTTCATAGAGCTTTCAATAATGTCTGAAGGGTAATATTGTAAGGCGCCTTTTTTTGAATCAAATATTGCTGAGTTTACACTCATCCCTAATCGAGTAATATTAACATGAACTAAAGAAAAAAATTTTCCAGAAGTTGTTGAATCCATATCTTGAGCTACTTTTCCAAAGGCGAGTTCTGCTGGAACGCCATCACCTATTCGATTACCGAGTTGAAAAAGTGCAGAAGAAAATTCTAATTCTAAAGCTTTAGCTTTTTTTCGTATACCAATAAGATGTTTGCTTTTTTGTTTATAATAAAAACTAATTGATTTTCCTATTCCAAAAATAAATAGTAAGCTAAATATGAGCGATCCTATACCAAAAGGACCAACCATTTCTCCTGTGCCCACATTATTTTGCATTCGTTCTTGATAGCCTAAAAAACTTGCTTTAACAATTGCTTCAGAAGGTAAATTTTCTAAGGGTGCAAGCACCATTTCTCCATCTAAAGATACTAGACCATAATCAGGTATACCTAAAAGACTCCAAAAAATAGGAATAAGACCTACACATATAAAAAAACCTGCGATAATAAGCGAGAATAATAATGGTTCAAAATACGTTTTTTGATCCCCTATCTTTATCACAATTTTTTTTAACTTATTAAGTTTAGGATGCTTTGAAGCAATATCTTCATCACCTGAACCACCAGGTCTATTTGCAAGAATTTGAGTTCCCAAATAAAAAACCATACCAGGTAAAAGTAAATTATAAAATGCAAGCAAATGCCACCACCTAAAATTAGGCATAAAACTAACAACAAGAGGTAAAATCACAATAAGTAAAATTGGTAAAACGACCCCTAACATATTAAGTGTTGTAAGAGGTGATTTTAAACCATGAGCGTAATGAAGCATTTTTTCATAGGTTTCATCAAGCATTACAGAAAGCGCTTTATCCAAACTTTCTCGACGTTTGTTTTCTGTTGATTCATACAATGATGCTTGAATTAAATGTATACTCTCAACAAATTCAGGATCATCATTTTTCCACCCATCTAAATAAGCAAATAAAGAATCTTTAATAGAATCATATGTTTGAGTTTCCACATCCCACACTATTTTTCTTAAATCAAGAGCAAGAGGAGGAGCAAGATGTTCTGAAGCAAAACGAATCGCCAATTCTAAATTTGAAGTGTGGCGCATATAAGTGACGATGTAAAAAACCGCTAAAACCATTTGGTTTGAAGCCTTCATTTTCCAAGTTTTTGACAAGGTAAAGGGCAAGTTTTGCAAAGGTACTAAAATTACTAAACTTAAAAGGACAAAAAATAAAACAAAAAATAGATTCCCTGTTTGTCCTAAAAGACTAGGAATAAGGAAAAAAATAATAATTGCTCCAAAGGTTATTGCTAAAGGAATAAGTAAGGCAGCACTATAAACGCCTGTTGGTGTTGTAGAAAGATGACATGTTTTGATTGCTTGTTCAAGTTTTTTTTCTTTTTTTTTATCGGGCGCGTAAGGTAAAACCTTTTCTGCGAATTGACAAATTTTTTCATACACATTTAATTTTTTTGGCAAGTATTGATTTTTAAATTCTGAATAAGCTCGAGATTGTACAGGGTTTTCTTGTTTAAAAGAATCACCACGTAATTCTCGCTCTAAACGTTGTTTAAAAAAGTCCGCCACATCCTTGTCTTCTTTTCCTGCAACCATAGTATCTATAATTCTTTTCGTCTAAGTTCTTTATCAAACCATTGAGTCCATTCAAATAAAATTTCTTTAGAATCTGCATGCCCTCTTTTTTTTACAACTCGTTCAACTACTTTGTGAAATGAATCATAAGCAAGCAATACAAAAGGCGCTTCAAGTAAAGAAGAATCTTTTCTTTTTTGACTTGTTGTAAAAATGTGCTCATTAATTTGGGAGCGCAATAAAATATTTTCCCACATCGCGTCCCAGTCACCTGCATATTCTTTAATTTTTGATGCGATTTCTTTTAAAATATCGCTTTCACCATTAAGAAGTTCAGGCGTTGGTTCGAGCTGATCAGTAGTCGCATTATATTTTAACAAATCAACAAAGGCTCCTTCTGATAAAGGATCATCATCCCAGTCCTTTCGCACTTCAGTGATTTGTAATATTCTTCGTAGCTTGTGTAATCCATCTGCAGATTTAATGGGGTTTGCAATAATAATAATATCTGTTGCTTTAAAAGAAGTTTTAGGAACACCAATATCATTTACCAAACGGTCAAAAATTCCATAAGGAGTATCGCCATGAATTGTTCCTGCAACAACATTTGCAGCAGCTCCAACTCTCATCGCTTCATAAAGTGCTTTTGCTTCAGCACTTCTTACTTCACCAACGATTAGCGCACTATCTCCTAATCGAAGCGTACTTCGAATCCCATCAGCTGCCGAAAACTCATTACCCATTTTTGCAAGAGCGCTTGCGACTTTTAGGGGTTGAATATTAAATCCTAATTCTCGCATAGATTTTGTTGGAAGTTCTAAAGTATCTTCAATCGTAAGAATTCTGTGGCGACGCATAATAGATAAAATAAGCGCGGATAAAAAACTACTTTTCCCACTACTTCTTGTTCCACAAACAAGCATGGTTCGCGTCCCATCAATTAAAAACCATAATAATCCTGCAGCTAAACTATTAATCATTTTATAGGACATAAAAAGAGGCAATGTCCAAGGTTTATCTCGATGTCTTCGAAAAGAAAATGCAAGACCTGTAGGATTAAGCGGTCGCGTTATTGTTGATGTCCTCACACTTGCTCCAGGAAATTCTATTTCCGTATCTAAAATAGGATTTGCTTCGTCTAAAGGTCTTCCTGACATCATTCGTAATTTTGATGCCCAACTTTGCACATCAGCAACAGTTGGAAAAATATTTGTTTTACAATCATCATATTCTGAGTGAACTATATACATAGGTAGTTCGCCTGCAGGACTATTTACAGAAATATCTTGTATTTTAGAATCTTCAAGCAATACTTCAACAAGTCCAAAACCAACTGTATAACGCACCAGTATTCGTGCAAGCTCATCAAGTTCTTTTTCAGGAATAGATAGCTTTCTATATGAAGCGAGCTCTTCTAACAAGTCTTTACCTACATTAAAAAAGATTTCTCTCATCCTCATAGGATCAGTAAATTCATCTTGTTCTGGAGTATGCTCACTTAAAATTTTTTTTGCTGTATCAAGTAAATCATAACGTTCTTCAGAAAGTCTAAATTCAGGAGGAACAATATGATATATATATTGTACAGAATCTGGTTGATCAAAAACAACAATTTCTGTCTCTCCAACCATATAATTATCAAGCTCATTGGCGTGCTTAGGATATGTAGCCATAAGTTTTGTAAACATAAAATCCGGTTTTATTATAGGGGAAAATAATTTTCTGTATACGGTTCGTTTTCCTATTTCGTATCCTTGAATATAAGGTCGAGCTAAAAGTAATAATTTTGTTTGAGAGAGTAATTGAATTATATATTCTAAAAGTTTAGCGTATACTTGATGGCTTTTTCGTAAATTTTCATCAGGCTCTTTGTCTATAAAAATGTGTTCTCGGCGTAATAATCGTTTAAGTAAAACAAAACAACCAATAGGGTCTTTTTTGAGTTGAGAAAAAAGTTTTTGATGTAATTCATTATACCTTGTTGCAAGCTGTGAAGAAGCAATACTTTGGGTAAGTGCAGAATAGCTAAACAATTCTTTATTTCTAACTAACTTTTGATAAAGACGAGCAATCTCAGAAAGTAAAGAAACGTGATGAGTATCATATTCATAATCATGTTTTTGATTAAATATAATTCTTGTTGCTGTAGGGTTTTCTTGTAAAAGTTCTATGGCCTCAGCCATAGTTATAGGATCATCTTCAATAGAAGGAATGCGTCCTCTAAGCGTATAATCAACTTGTATAGTTACTGAGGAACCCTCTCTAAGCACATCATAAGAAAGTTGCTTTTCCATAGATTTAGGAGTACGAGATGTTGATTTTTTTTCTTGTTCTTTAGAAGATTTAGCTCGCGCTGAACTAGTATCTAAAGAACCTGATTGTAGAGGTTCTATTTGTGCTCACCTTTTCACGTAATGTTTACGTCTATTAAAGAGTAAGGAGTTTATAAATATTCCCTATAAATGGCGCTGTCCCAAAAGGTATGCATATGTATACTGCCTTGCGGCGAATTTTTTTAAAGCAAATAAGAAGAACTGTAAAGTTCGCACTTATAATCCTTGATTCAAAAATAAAATCTATACGACCCAAGGCGATAACAAAAACGCGCAGTATACTAATCTACACCATGTGGGACAAGCCCCTATAAATGGCCTTGTTTAAAATATTGTACATTTGTATACTGCGCGTCATTATCATTATCATTATTATTGTTATTATTATTGTTATTATTATCGCCTTGAAACAAATAACGAGCAGGCAGTAAACAGCTAAGCACATAGCCAGATTACTGTTTCTGCTGTAATTGACAGTATACATAAAAACTCCTTTTTGAACAAGGCCCTAGGAAGGTGATTTTTCCCTCATCTATACCTCGTCATAAAACAAAGTTTAAATAACGTCCTTTGTTACTTGCAAGCACATGAAAACAAACGAACACGTTTTAAAACAAAAAAACACGTCAAAAGTAAATCCTTATGAAGTTGATGGTAAAATAGATTATGATAGACTAATTGCTGAATTTGGCATTAATCCACTCACACAAAAAGAAATTGATTTGATAGAACAAATTAGTAAAAAACCTGTTCATAAATATATTCGTAGAGGAATTTTTTTTTCTCATCGAGATTTACCATGGTGTCTTAAGGAGTATGAAAAAGGCAACAAATTTTTTTTATATACTGGTCGAGGACCTTCAGGACCTATCCAGTTAGGGCATTTAGCAACATGGTTATTTGCTAAATGGCTTCAAGATGTTTTTGATGTTGAAATGTGGTTTCAATTTACAGACGAAGAAAAATTTTTGTTTAAAAAAGATTTGAGCTTAGAAGAAACTCAAAAATGGACATATGAAAATATGCTTGATGTTATCGCATTAGGTTTTGATCCTAAAAAAACTCATTTCCTTGTTGATACAAAACATGCAGGCATCATGTATCCGCAAGCTATTAAAGTTGCTAAAAAAATAACTTTTTCAACAATTAAATCAGCATTTGGTTTTACAGAAAGTAACAATATAGGGAGTATTTTTTATACAGCGATGCAAACAGTACCAACTTTTTTACCTAACGTGTTACGAAATGAAAAAAGACCTTGTTTAATCCCTTTAGGTGTTGATCAGGATCCTCATTTTAGAATTAGTCGAGATGTTATTGAAAAATTGGGCTTTGATAAACCTGCTATTATACATGCTAAAATGATGAGCCCTTTAGGAAGCGTTGAAGGTAAAATGAGTAGTTCTCATCCTAGTGCTGCAATATACACCACAGATGATGCTACAACAATTAAGAAAAAAATTAATAAATACGCATTTTCTGGAGGTCGAGCAACTCTTGAAGAACATCGTAAAAAAGGAGGAAATCCAGATATTGACGTTTCATTTCAGTGGTTGCGTTATTTTGAAGAAGACGATGAAGAGCTTGCAAAAATTGAAAAAAACTATCGCGAAGGTAAATTATTAAGTGGCGAACTTAAAAAACTCATCATTGAAAAAATTCAAGCGTTTCTTGCGGTTCATCAACAACTTCGCGAACAAGCTAAAAATCGTGTTGATGAATTCATATTTACACCAGAAAAAATAAAGAATTCAAAAACAACTACCAAAGAAATATTTGCCTCTAGAAATGGAACGCATGATGAAAAAATGAACAAAATATTTGCAAAAAAGTAACAAAAACACTTAAATACGCTAAGACCATAACACAAAGTACAGGTGAGGCATGGCTAACGATTTTCCAGCAACAATTGATCAAAAAGCACCCAGCGTACAAGAACACGTTTCTAAACATAGTTCTGAAGAATCTCTTTTAAGCAGTGTTCGTTCTCAACTCACAGATGTTTCTTCTCGACTTAAAATGCTTGAAGAACGCTATAATACGCTACGAAAAACAGTTCAACTCACAGAACAAAACGCTATTGAAACAGAAAAGAATAACTTTAAAGAATTACAACTCGTCTCAGAAACAGTTTTGGATGTAAAAAAAACAGTTCAAGAAGTTAACAATAAAATTCAATTATTAGAAGGAGAAATTAGCAATTTTGTTCCTCGTACAGAATTTAAGACCATTGAACGATATGTTTCTTTTTGGGAACCTATGGATTTTGTTACGCGCAAAGAAGTTAATGATTTTTTACGCAAGAAATTTAAAGAATTAGAAGAGAAAAAAAATGCTATTAAAAAAACATAAATCTTTTAATGTAAAAATAAAAAAGGCAAAAATTATTTTTTAGATTCTTGTAAATCTTGTGTTATTTGAGAAAGTTCAGATACATTTTTTGTAAACACAGGCAATACTTTTGCAAAAACTTTTTCCATCGCTTGAATTTCTGCTCCAACATCTAAAATGTGTTTATCATATTCACCAACCTTTCCAACAACTGCTTTGTGGAGTTTATCAAACTCTTCTTTAACATCAATTATTTGCTGTTTCATTTCTGAAAGTTGTTTGTCAGCACTATTTTTCCATTCTAAAATAGAATTAATATCTTTAACGAGCTCATTCCATTTTTCATCAATTATTGCTTCAATAAGTTCTTCGTTTGAAACAGAATTATCTTGAGAAGGCATGAAAGGAGGTGGCATCTGATTAGGATTTTGATTTGGCATTGGTTGTTGTTGATTCATATAGTCTCACCTTAAAAAAATTAATTATTAGCACTAGAAAGTAAAATTATTGTAAAAAACCCTATAAGGATAAAAAGTAACATCCCTAACACTTTTGGATGAACAATAGTATTTATCACATTAGTTCCAAAATCGCCCGTATTTGTTGATGAAGTTGACGATGGTTGAGGCGTTGATTGATACGTTGGTTGCTGAGATGTTGTATGTGTAGTTGATTGAGCAGATGATGATTGCGTTGAATTATCTGTATAGACTTCATGATTTTCTGATGCCCCACCAACTCCTTGCTGAGTAGTTGAAACTACCACACCTCCATTACTAGGATCTTGATTAGCTAATTTTTGACCAAAGGTCGAGGATAAAGAGATTAATAATATTAGTACAAATAAAACAACCAATACCCACTTTACTGCAGCGTTTTCTTTTGAGAGTAAAAAATCTGAAAAAAAGTTTGCATTTTCTCCTACAAACATTTTTAAAATAATAAAGATAAAAAAGATAAATACAATAAGAGCTGCAAACCAAGGTGCTAAAGTAGACAACAAAGTAGAAATATCTGTTGCTATCACGACAAATAATGAAACCACTAAAGAAATAATCGCATATAAACCACGTTCTCCAGGTACATCTTTTAAGAATCGTATTAATCCTAATATTCCAAAAAAGATTGCAAACACTAAGAGGAACATAAATACAGGTCCTAAAAAGTTAACCAATGAAATATCCAAAAATGTTGCCATTTGTATTATTCCTCCGTTAGTATAATGCTAAAAATCAGTCTTGTTTTCCGTTAAGAAAACTCTCCCAATTTTCTCGTCTAATTTTTGCTTGTTTTTCTTTTTGTTCTGGTGTTTTGCTCGTCCCTGTAATGAATTTCATAATAAGTCCAAAGACTAATATTGCAATAACAAGTGCAATTACATCACTATTAAGTAAGCCCCACATCCATCCAGGAAGGTTCCACCAACCCATTGATACTATAAAAATCACAACAACTAATGCTCCTGAAAGAACAGTAAATACTTTACCAGGTCCTTTTGACCCGTCTGCTCGTTTTCCAGTCCAAAGACCAAGTGTTAAAAGCACCATTACGATTGCAACTAAAAGCAAACTTACTTGAGGTAAAGCATTATTTAATGCAGTTACAACAGTCACTGAAGTTCCTGGAATAACAATACCATAATAATGTGAAAAAATCACACTCATTGCAACTACTAAAGAAACAACTGCAGAATATTTTTTAACTTGATCATCTGTTGTTCCTAAAATTTTTGTTTTTTCAAGTACCGCAAACACGATTGTAAAAATAAGTATAAAGGGTAAAATTACATCAAAAATTCCCCAATTATTAAGTGATTGAATAAGTCCTCCAAAGCCGCCATAGTATGCCATCGTTTATCTCCTCAAGATTTTTTTTCTGTGCTGGGTTTTTTTGATGAGGTCACCCAGGCCATAAAACCTACAAAAACAAGTATCATTAAAACAGTAGCTATTGCAGCGCTATTCCAATGAGTTGTAAAGAAGCCATAAATTAGAGTTAACCAACCTAAAGCATTAAATAAAATTAAAATAATTCCTAAAAGTGAAAAAATCCAAAAACCCGTTTTCCAGCCTTTCCCCATTGAATCAAGAGAAAATTCTTCTTTACCAGTATGAGTTATTCCCACTGCAAGCATAAAACAAGTCCCTGTTATAATAATAATCATAACATTTGCAATAACCTCACTTAATATTCGAACGAGTTGGCTTGATGCGATAACAAAAAACGCCGTTGTAAAAGCAACAATTGCATTTAGATTTTTTCGCGTATAAGCAGTTTCTTTTCCGTCAGTTACAATAAGCTCTACGCCTAAGACTTTTGTTTTTTCTAAAAACGCAAACATGAGCGTAAAAACTAAGAGAAAGGGTAAGATTATGTCATAAACACCTAGAGTTGTTAAAAAATCTAGAGTTCCGCCAAGTACTGTTGCTGCCACCTCAAGTAGTTTTGGGCAAAAGAGACTATATAAAGGTTTCTATTTATAAAAAAATATGAACAAAGAAGATGCGAAGTAGTTAAGTAAGGTAACGCACTACAACCTCTATAAAAAGGTCCAACATTATTTTTCGTAATAAAAAAGTCCGAGAATTTATAAATAAGGAGAAACTACCCTACCCATATGGCACAAGACCCAAAAAACAGATTTTCACACATTAAAGAAGAGTTTATTCAAATGCAAAAAGCGTACGAAGAAGACGATAAACTTCGTGAAGAAATAATAATCTTATCAAGAGATATTATAAAACCATCTAAACAAGCAATTTACAGCGTACACAGAGAACAATTTGATCAAGCTCAACAACAATTAGAACATGCTCGAGAGCAAATTCACAAAGCAAAAAAACGAATCGAACAATCATCTTTTGACTATATCGGTTCTTTTCGTGCGGGCCTTGAAGAATATGTTGAAGCGATGCTTACCTTTTCCTTTATGAAAACTGGTCAAATCCTTTCTAAAAAAGACTGTGAACTCGAATTTGAACTTCCTTCTGAAACCTATATAGCAGCAATTAGTGATTTTACTGGCGAACTTGTTCGCGCAGGAGTACGAGCAGCAATTGCTAAAAACAAGAAACTTATCACACAAATTCATCAAACTATTGAAGAATTACACGGACTTACCATGGGCTTTAATGCGCGTTCAGGAGATCTTCGAAAAAAAATCGACACCATAAAATATAATTTAGCAAAAATTGAAAACATCGTTTATGATATTACTATAAAACAAAATTAAATAAAATAAATATATAATCACAACTCGATAATGTTTTGTAAAAAAACATTAAAGCAATATAATTAATGGAGAAAAATATGTTACGAACACACACATGCGCAGAATTACGAGCAACAGACGTAGACCAAACAGTAACCCTTGCGGGTTGGGTTCATAGTATTCGAACTCACGGAGCACTAACCTTTATTGATATACGAGATCGTTATGGACGAACTCAACTCACTATTGAAAATCTTAATCAAGAAATTGGTAAAGAGTTTGTTATTAGTGCAACAGGAATTGTGGTAAAAAAAGATCAACCAAATAAGGAACTCGCAACTGGAGAAATCGAAGTAAAAGTTGAAAAGCTTACTATTTTAAACACTTCAAAGGCTCTCCCCATAGATGAACACGCAACTGACGAAACAAAATTACAATATCGTTATATTGATATCAGAAATAATAATGTTTTACAGCACTTAGCTTTTAGAAGTAAAGTTTCACACGCAACAAGAGAGTTTTTTGAACAAAATGAATTCTTAGAAATTGAAACTCCTTATTTGATGAAATCAACACCGGAAGGTGCTCGAGATTATGTTGTTCCATCAAGAGTTAATCCAAACGAATTCTATGCACTTCCGCAAAGTCCTCAACTCTATAAACAGATTTTAATGATTGCTGGAGTGGATAAATATTATCAACTTGCACGAGCGCTTCGTGATGAAGATTTGCGTGCAGACAGACAACCAGAACATACTCAAATAGATTTTGAAATGAGTTTTGTGCACCAATCTGACGTTCAAGAATTTACTGAAAAATTACTTAAACACATATTTAAAAAAACAATGAATATAGAACTTGATAATTTTCCAGTCTTTAGTTATGATGAAGCTATGAGCCGGTTTGGCAGCGATAAACCAGATATTCGATTTGGACTGGAACTTTCCAATATTACTACAATTGCAAAAACTACAGAATTTAAAGTTTTTAATTCTGCAGACATGGTCAATGCCATTTTTATCGAAGAAAAATTATCTAGAAAACAAATTGACAAGTACACTGATTTTGTTAAAATCTATAAAGCAAAAGGTTTGGCCTACGCACAAGTTATAAATAATAAACTTGACGCAGGTATTAGTAAATTCTTAGACTCAACGACTCAAGAAAAAATTATTAAAGCAGTTGGATGCTCAGATAAAGAAGGTACCTTATTATTTGTTGCAGATAGTGAAAAAATATCTCAAAGCGCTCTTGGTTTTTTGCGAAAAAAACTTTCTGAAGATTTTAATCTTACAAACTCTGATGACTTCAAATTTTGTTGGGTTAATGATTTCCCTTTATTTTCTTATAATGAAGACGAACAACGATGGGAGCCAGAACACCACATGTTTAGTATGCCTAAAGAAGAATTCATTGATGACTTTGAACAACGACCTCAAGAAACAAAAGGCGACTTATGGGATTTGGTTCTTAACGGTTGGGAAATGGCATCAGGTTCTATTCGAGTAAGCAATCCTAAAATTCAAGAACGTATTATGAATTTTGTTGGCTTTGATAAAGAGGAAGCTCAAAAAAGATTTGGCTTTTTGTTACACGCATACGAATATGGGGGTCCTATTCATGGCGGAATGGGAATCGGTCTTGATAGACTTGTTACGCTTATGCTAAAACTCTCAGATATTCGAGAAGTTATCGCGTTTCCAAAAAATAAACATGCGCAATGTCCAATGGATGGTTCGCCAAGTCGCATTTCACAAGAACAACTTGATGAACTTAACATCAGTTTAAAAAAATAAAACTATGCACACAAAAATAAACAAAAAATCCTTAGAGGTATAACGATGAAAGAATTTCAAACTATAAAAGAAGCGATGAGTCAAGGAAAGGGTCGTGTAAATATTCGCGGCTGGGTCTATAGAGAAAGAGGTAATAAAAATATTCAGTTTATCGTTCTTCGTGACGCGCAACACATTATTCAATGTGTTGTTGAAAAACTAGTTGTTGGAGAGGATATGTTTGAGCAAGCAAGTAAAGTTCAAATTGAAACTGCTATGAGTATTACCGGAGACATTGTTGCCGACAAGCGAGCACCATCAGGTTTTGAAATTAAAGTAAAAGAATTAGAAATTATTGGTGACTGCGACACATTTCCTATTGCAAAAGATAATTCACCAGAATTTCTTCTTGATATTAGACATCTTGCTTTACGTACAAGAAAACAAGCAGCAATACTTCGTATTCGAAGTTCATATGTTCAAGCGCGCGAACAATTTTTCAAAGAAAAAGATTTTTTTAGATTTGATGCGCCAATTTTACAACCTAATCAAAGCGAAGGCGGAAGCACATTATTTAGTGTGAATTATTATAAAGAAAAAACCTTCCTTTCACAAAGTTGGCAATTATATGCTGAAGCAGCAGTGAGTGCTCTTGAGCGAATTTACAATTTTGGTCCTACGTTTCGAGCTGAAAAAAGCAAAACTTCTCGTCATTTAAGCGAGTTTTGGATGGCCGAAATGGAAGCTGCTTGGTTTGATCTTAACGATATTATTTCTTTTGCATTTGAAGAATTAAAATTTTGTATTCAACAAACTGTTAAAGAACGCAAAGAAGATTTTATTCTTCTTGGACAAGACCCTCAAGCGCTTCTTGAGATGTGCGATAAAGAATGGCCTGTTATGAAATACCGTGAAGCTCTTAGTTTAATTAAAGAAAAAGAAAATATGGATATTCCTTTTGGTAAAGATTTACGTACTGAAGAAGAAAAAGCATTGATGAATCATTTTGATACACCAGTTGCTGTAACGCATTATCCTGTAAAAGCAATGGCTTTTTACAAACCTCGAGATCCGCAGTTTCCTGATGAAGCTCTTTGTGTAGATATTCTTTCACCAACAGGCGTGGAAATTACTGGCGGAAGTCAACGGTCTATGGATATTGAGGATATGAAAAAACGCCTTCAAGCAGAAGATGAAGATCCTGCAAATTACCAATGGTATTTTGATACAAGAATATATGGTGGTGTTCCACACAGTGGTTATGGTATTGGAACTGAACGAGTTATTCAATGGATCACAGGTACAGAAAACATCAAAGATTGTATTCCATTTCCTAGAACTATGCTTCGTTGGAGTCCATAAATACACTGCAGAGTGTTGTGTATTTGACCTGAAAAGTTGTTTTTATTTTAACTTTTTATTTTTCTAATATTGCTTCAATTTCGTGGATGACTCGTTCTACAAAAGCAGTTTTTTTCTCACCATCTGCAGGTTCAAGTGCTAAAGAATTAAGTAATTGATGTATTTTTTCTTGTTCTTTGACAAGTGTTAAGGTATCGTTTTCTTTACTATATTGAGAAACAATTGTTTCTTCAATAGAAGATGCTCCTTGCGCAACAGCACTTTCTTGTTCTTCAAATTGATGTGCTCGCAAGGCATAGGTGTTTTTTAACACCATGTACGCACCAGCAGAATATAATTCTTGAATTGCTTGTTGCATATCAATATCTGAAGGTGTTCCTTGTAGTAAAGTTCCTTGTATTCTAAGCAAAACAAGCGCCCCTTCAAACACATTTTGAGTAACGAGATCAAATAATTCTTGAGTTACTTGTTGAGGTGTTTTATCTTGAGCATTAACAGTAAAAACAATCACCGGTTGAGAGGGTATTGGCACATGAGAAAATTTTTGCTTTTGAGTATCATCATAGAAAACAAAAGAACCTGTTTTTAATTTTTCAAGTTCTGAAAAATTGTTAGGAAATGTAGGTCCTGGAAACACTACTGCTTTATGAGAAGTATCAGAATAGGACTTTTTAATATGTACATGACCGCCCGCATAGTAATCACATCCTGAAGGTAAATATGCAATATCTTGGCTTTGCATAGTTGCGAGTTCAGGAGGTTGAAGTTGAGTGATTGCGCCATGAAATAAAAAAATAGTTGGTGCGTTTTCAGGTAATTGTAAAGGCGCTAGTTGTTTATAAAAAACGCTATCTAGTTGTCCTTTCTTACCACTAATACCTGTAATATGGGCATTTGTTTTAGCATCAATAGTCCACTTTAAATGCAATTTTTCGTTGTCATCAATATCTCCTTGCATAACATTTATGAGTAAACCCGTAAGAGCTAAAATATCAATCATTGTTTTTCCGCGAGCACTCGCGTCATGACTTCCTGCTATTGCATAAATAGGAATATTATTTTTTTGTAATTGGCTTAATTGTTCAACAACAAATTCTAGTGCTTCAAGTCGAGGAAGTGCAGTATTAAAAAGATCTCCTGCAATGAGCACGAAATCAACAGATTCTTTAATGGCATAATCAATAACGTAAGAAAAACTTTGCAAACCTAAATCTGCTAATCGAGGGTCTTTAAATCCATCAATGTGGGAATCTGCAAAGTGCACGAATTTCATAAAAAAGAGAAAGTAAACTCTGTTTATTAAAGCTTGCGAAAAATAAAAAGCACACAAAAAACTTGTAAAGCAAAAGATTTTTAAAAACAAACAAAGTAAATACAAAATGAAACATAAAACTAAAATTTTTGTACTCCACGGCGGATGCACACATTCAAGTAGAAAAAAATATGAAACGTTTCTAAAATCGATTACTATTTCATTACATAAAAGAAAACATTGGCGAAAAGAATATCTTACTAAAAAATTAAAAAAATATGAAATAATTGCTCCCACGATGCCTCTAAAAGAAAACGCTAAGTATAAAGATTGGAAAATAATTTTTGAAAAATATATGCAACAAATGGATGAAGATATTATTTTAATAGGCGAATCATTAGGAGGTATTTTTTTAGCAAAATATTTATCTGAAAATAAGATTAAAAAAAATATTTTAGGGACGTATCTTGTCGCACCACCTTTTGATAATGAGTTATCTAATGAAGAATTAGTTGGTGGTTTTAATTTACCAAAAGATATTTCACTATTACAAAAACAAAATAAACACTTACACTTATTTTTTTCAAAAGACGATCCTGTTGTTAATATTGAACAAGCAAAAAAATACCAACAACAACTTGAAGAAAAAACAATTCATATTTTTGAAAGTAAAAACGGACATTTTAGAGTTGAAAAATTTCCTGAACTTATAAAATTAATAAAAAAAGAGTGTCGCTAATTATTGTGTTAGTACATAAACGCATCGAGTCAAGGACTTATGAATATAAATTTCATGACGTTGTATGATTTTCCAATGCGTCCCTTTAAGAAGGTCCTCAAGGCTTAGTTCTGCTAACAGCCCCACCACGACACGATTAGTTGTATTTTGAGCGTGTTTAAAAAATTTCTTGTAAAAAAAATTTTTGTCAAGAGAAAGAGAACTATTTTGTCCATAGGGCAAATCAGTCACAATGCAAGGCAATCTTTTTTTGATATCAAAAAAATCTTCTTTTTTTACAACAATATCAACACCGAAATAGTTTGCATTTTTTGTTGTAGCAAGAACCATATCTTGGCGTATATCGCTTCCTTTTGCAATAAAGCCTTGCAGTGCTGCTTCAATGAGTAATCCTCCTGCACCACAAAAAGGATCAATAATACTATTACTTTGCGCTAATAAATTCATTGCTTTGGCTATTTTTGGATGTATAGCAATAGGCTTACTTACTGCTTGTAAGTGTGCTCTTCGCTGACGAGGAGAATCTTCATTTGTTGCTATAAGTTCTAAAATGTATAACATCTCTTTTGTTTGTAAAACATAAAACGTTTTTTTAGGTTTTGATAAATTTACTTTATAGGATAGTTCTTTTGCAACATATTTTTGTAAATCTCGTGTTAAAAAAGAAATTGATTGAGTGTCTCCCTTTTTTTGTTTTACACAATAATTATCTTGAGCATGAGCGTTTAACGTTTTTACACAAGAGCGAAATAATCGTTCTTTTTTTTGAGCATCAAAAGATGCACCGTCAAATAAAATAGCCAGTGAAAAAGAATCCAAAACATTGCAAGATTCTTTTGCAAAACCAAATAAAGAAATGTCTTTTTCAAAAATAACTGTGGGCGTTAAAAAAATTCCTTGAGCAATAGAAAATAATTTTTCTTTAAAAAAAGATTCTAATTCTGCTTGTGCTAAACCCACATGTTCTTTTGAAGAAAAAATAATTCCTGCCATTATAATCACAATAACTTTTTACGTATCCCAGCTTTGAATAATATGTTTTGCTAAAAGCAATCCTCGAGCAAGTGTTGAGCTATTTGGATTAAATTCTAAGGAACGAATAATTGTTTGGCATTCATTACCAAAAGAGTCATTATTTTTTTGCTGTGCTAAAAAAGTTATAAGACCTTGTATGAGCATTCCTGTTTCTTGAGTACCAACGCCTGTTTGAAGAGGTTGACCTAATTCATCATAAGAATGTACAAGTTGATCTGTAGAAGGTAAAGAGAGGTCTTTAGCTAAAGAATTTTGTTCTTGAGATTCAAACTCTAAAAAATCCTCTTCTGAAAATAAGTCTAAGGAATTAGATTGAAGAGTACCTGATTCTTCTGATTTTTGAGAATCAGAAGCTACCTCTTCAAGAGTTGTTTGTTGTTCTTGAACATATTCAGGTTCTAAGACATCAATACAATACAAATTTTTATGTTTATCTGCAACAAACTCCATATGAAAAGAATCTTTATCTAAAAAGTGTGAAACTTTTTTTGTTAATCTAGCAACTTCTAAAAGAAGGGGATCGGGAGCGCTTTGAGCTGAACTCATAGTCATATAATGTTTAGGCATTGCCATGTTTGATTCCATGTCAAATACAACAACTTTTTTTTGTTTTACCACACTTCGAGAAGTTATTTTTAAAAAATCAATTGATGTTGTAAACACATCTCGTTGTACGGTATTGGTGTAATCTAAAAAACCCGTATAACTTTTTATAGTAATTGTATTTGCTTCTTCATCAAAATCAGATTCCAAACAAGTCGTTACCAAAGGAAGTCTTGTTAAAACTACTGCCATAGAGAATTCTTTAATTTCTTTTTTTTGACGATAATCAATAGAGCTTGGACAAAATGCGCTTAAATAAACGCTCTTTAGTCGCTTTAAAAAGCTTTCAAAATTATTTTTTGTTATGAGGCGTCCCCGACAAATACCATCGGCATCTTCATAGCTTGTACTTCTTCGAAGAGTAAGAATATGGCGTTCAGATTTTGTTAAATCATTAAGATTATCTGTATCAAGACAAACAAGTTCATAGCATTCACGAAGTTGTTGAAGAACGCTTTGGGGAAAATCAGCATGTTCAAAAACACTTGCTAATTCTGCAAATGCGCTTACTTGTTCTTCTTTTCGCAACGTACCTTCTAAAAAAGGTCGAATACGTTCACCTAAAGCATTGTAAGATACAAATTCAAAAAAAACATCGCTTGTTATAACCAGTGAAAAAGGAACATTAAAATCTTTTTCTAAATGCGAAAGAATAGTTGCTTTAACACCTACAACGAAATCATCTTCTTGTAGTGCTGATTTTAAAGGTAGATATGTTCTCATTAACAAAGCATACTACTCAGAAGTTTATAAAACTTACTTTACATAAAACAAAGTAGTAAAAAATAATAAAAAGGCAAGAAAAACAAAGTTAGGCTTTGTTTAAAATACTGTACATCTGCATACTGCGCGTTATTTTGATTATTATTATTATCGGTTTGGGACAAATAACGAGCAGGCGCTAAACAGGTAAGCACATAGCCAGATTACTGTTTGTGTTGTAATTGACAATATACATAAAAACTCCTTTTTGAACAAGGCCAACAAAAAGCAACATTTATAAACGATTATTTGTTAAATGCGCGTGAGGTGAGTGGGTGAATTTTGATATTATTACATTGGGAAGCGCAACAGTAGATGTTTTTGCAAGTTCTGAGTCCCAACTTATAAAATTAGTCTCATCTCATAGTGAAGAAGATTTTATTGCGTTTCGCAGCGGCGATAAAATTTTAGTTTCAGATCTTAAAATAACTACTGGAGGAGGCGGTACAAACACAGCAGTTTCATTTAGTAGATTAGGATTAAAAACAGGTTTTTGCGGAGTTGTTGGAAAAGATATATATGCTAAACAAATTCTTGATGAATTATCTCAAGAAGAGGTCACTTTTTTAGGAACTCAACTTGGTAAAAGCGGTTATTCGGTTATTTTTGATTCAGTAGAACATGATAGAGTTATTCTTGCATTTAAAGGATCTAATAATAGTTTATCTTTTGAAGCAATAAAATCAACAATTGAGCAAGTACAAACAAAATGGGTATATTCATCATCAGTGTTAGATGAATCATTTTCTAGTGCGGTTACAATATGTTCACTTCTTAAAAAAAAAGGTGCGCGTATCGCATGGAATCCTTCATTATATCAAACAAAATTAGGACCTCGAGTATTACAACCTTTTCTTTCACTCCTTGATGTATTAATTTTAAATAAAGAAGAGGCCAAAGCATTTTTACAAACCAATAAAGAAGATGAACAAATATCTGCTCTTTTAAAACGACTTCAAAAACACACCAGTGCAACATATATTATTATTACAGACGGTAAAAAAGGAGCATTTTGTTCTTATAATAACAATCTCTATTTTATTTCACCAAGCCCAAATATAGAAGTTAAAGAAACAACAGGTGCAGGAGATGCGTTTGCAAGCGGCTTTGTAACAGGACTTAGTAAAAATTATTCTTGTGAAGACGCTCTTACCTTAGGTATGTTAAATTCTGAACACGTCATCAGTGCTCAAGGAGCAAAAACTAATTTATTACACGCTCAAAGCTCTCATAAGCTCATCCCTTCATTTAAAGGAAAAATTTTGAAAAACGCATTAACAAATGCTCATGAACAAGAATTAGACGAGCAAGAAAAAAAAGTAAACGATTCTCAAAACAAAAAAGTAAGCAACGAAATAAATAAACAACAAAACATGCAAAATACAAGTACTATTAAAGAAAAAACTAATGTAAGCACAAAAGAAAAAGTAAATAAGAGTGAGCATAAAACAAACAATCCGTTTATATTAAAAAATGCAGATAAAATCTATTCACTTGAAGAATTATATGATGCTTTACGAACATTGCCTAAAAGCACATTTATGTTTCATGTGAATAATAAAGAAAATCATTTTGCTCAATGGATACGCGATTGTTTTATATTACCTGAACTTGCTCAACTTGTTGCACGAGAAAAAACAAAAATAGGAATTCAACTCGCGTTAAAAACATATATTGACAAAAAATAACTTTGGTGACTAGTACATGAAAATTAAAACTTCAAAACTTATGCGTGATGGAAAAACTCTCATGCTCGCCTATGATCAAGGCTTAGAACACGGACCGGGAGATTTTAATTTACAAAATGTTGATCCTGAATATGTATTAAATATCGCTTTAGAAGGTCGATTTAATGCAGTTATTTTACAAAATGGTATTGCTGAAAAATACTATCACGATAAATATAAAGATATCCCTCTTGTTGTTAAATTAAATGGAAAAACCAACATACCACACATCGCACCTGTAAGTAAACAAGTTTGTAGTGTTAATAGAGCTGTTCGTTTAGGAGCAGACGCTGTAGGATATACTATTTACGATGGGAGTGAACAAGAACCACATATTTTTCACGAATTTGGAAAAATCGTTGAACAAGCACACGATTATGGCCTTCCGGTTATTGCATGGATGTACCCTCGAGGTAGCTCTGTTCGTAACGACATATCAACAGATATTCTTTCCTACTCTGCACGTATAGGTTTAGAATTAGGTGCGGATTTTGTTAAATTAAAATATAATAATAATCCTGAAGGATACAAATGGGTTGTAAAAAACGCAGGACGAACTCGGGTTATTGTTGCAGGCGGAGCTAAAAAAAACCCTCAAGAATTCTTAAAAGAAAGCCAGGAAATATTATCTACGGGCGCAAGCGGTTTTGCTATTGGAAGAAATATTTGGCAAAATACCAGACCTCACGGAATTACTCAAGCTCTTCGAGAAGTAATTTTTAATAATAAAAAACCAGAAGAAATGCTTCACTATCTTCAAGGTAACGCAGAAAAATAATAAAGACATCTTATTCTTAAGAAAGTTTAATAAGCAAAGCAAAATTCATAAGCATTATGAGTTTTGAAATTATAGCTGAAGATGGTGCTGCACGGGCAGGAATTTTACGTACTGAACATGGCGTAGTTCAAACGCCTTTTTTTATGCCTGTTGCCAGTAAAGGCAGTGTAAAAGCCGTCGAAGGTAAAGATTTAGAGCAATTAGGCTATCAAAGTATTATTTCTAATTCATTTATTCTTTCACTTTCCCCAGGAATTGATGTTGTGCAATCATGTGGAGGCATTCATAAATTCATGCAATTTTCAAACACTATTTTTACAGATAGTGGCGGTTTTCAAGTTTTGAGTAAAGATTTTTTGATTAAAAAAACCAACCAAGGAGCGCAATTTCGCGATTCTCACGGTAAAAAAATGTTATTTACACCTGAGCGAGCAATTGAAAACCAGATGCGCTTGGGAAGCGATGTTGCTATGTGTCTTGATGATGTTGCTCATTATGGTCTTGATGGAAAGTCTTACGTTGATGCCATTCGTAGAACTCATGACTGGGCACAAAGAAGCTTAATATGGCATAAAAAATTAAAAGAAGAAGAAAATAGTAAACAATTATTGTTTGGTATTGCTCAAGGTGGCGTTCGCGAGGAATATAGAAGATTTTCAACCTATAAAATTAATGAAATGGATTTTGACGGTTTTGCGCTTGGCGGTCTTGTAGTAGGCGAGAGTAGAAAAGAACTTAATACATCAATTCAAATTTCTGTTTCTCATTTTTGCAAAAATAAAATTCGTTATGCAATGGGATTAGGCAGTCCTTCAGACATAATTAAAGCCATTGGCGCAGGTGTTGATTGTTTTGATAGTATTTATCCAACAAGTAATGCTCGTCACGGTAGTTTATTGACAAAAAAAGGACGAATAGCCATTAAAAAAACAAAATATAAACGTGATTTTGGACCTATTGAAGAAGAATGCGACTGTGAAACATGTAAAAAATATTCTAAGGCGTATATTCACCATCTTTTAAGGACTCACGAATTATTAGGCTATAAACTCGCAACGATACACAATCTTCATTTTATGAAAAATCTTATGAAATCAGCACAAAATGCAATTAAAGAGGGACGCTTCAAGGAATTCTGTGAAGAATTTTTAGAAGAGTATTTTTCAGGAAAAGAAAAAAAAGAATTCTCTAATCACGTACAAAAACGATATGTCGCTCAAAAAAAACTACCCAAAAACCCGTTACATTTAGAATGGAAACAAAAATAGGGACCACAAGAATACTGCTTTGGGGTTAAGTTAATAAAGAAGAACTTCTTGATACTTTTATCATGGCTATAGAAAAAATTCCTGGACGTGTCCTTGGTAACGCTTTTATTCATTGGGAGTTTGTTATTAAAGAAACATTTAACTGGGAATTATTATACAAAAGAATGTATGAGTTCTTGCAAGAAGAAGAGTGGCTTGACTTGCAACAAGGTAAAGCAGATTTTGAAACATATCATTATCATTCAGATTTAGGTGGCGGCCTTAGAAGTCAAGATATTTGGTGGAGAGCATTTCGTAAACCAGAAGATGATATGGCAGGTCAATTAAAATTCTATCTTAAACTTGATTTTAAAACACTTGCAATTAAGAAAAAAGAAGTCATGTATAAAGGTAAAAAAATAGAATTAGATAGTGGTGAACTTACGCTTCGTTGTTGGCTTTATTTAGACAAGCAAAATGATAAAGGCAAAGCAAGGGAATGGAAAAACAACTTTTTTTTAAGATTATTACATAAATGGTTTTGGGACAAAGAGTCTAAACGACAAATTGATTATGCAAAAGAAGAACTAGAAAAATTCTCAAAAGATTTACAAGCTTTGCTTACAGGATATACAGATGCTCAAAAAGGTGGCGAACAAGAATTCTTAACCAAAAAAGGATTTACTTCTTAAACGCTTTAAGACATATTTTTTTGAAAAATAAGAATGTGATAAGGATTTATTTTTTTAATACATAAGGCGTAAGATTGATATTCAAAAAAATCAGTTTCTTTGGAATGTAATGTGTACGAAGAAGTGCCATTGTAAAAACCAACGCCTTTTTTGTATGCGCTGTCAAAGCAACAAGTATACGTTTCAAAATCTGAAACACCCACCAAATAATTACTTTGAAAATTAGCCCCAAAATTAATAATAACAATAAATTCTTTTTTAGAAACAACATCTTGCTTTTTATACACTAAGACTTTGTTTGTATCATCAACATGAGTGCAGGTTCTTGTCAAAGTATTTTGTGGCCAAAAAACTTCGTTATGTTTAACTAAAAAATTAACTTTTTGTAAAAAATCAATACTGTGAGCAGAATCTTTGTTAGATAATAAATTCCAATGTATGGAAACGTCATGTTCAAACGTTCCTGTTTGAAGTAAAAAAGTTTGTAATAAATTTAAAAAACGTCCTTCGCAACAAAAGGCAATATATGCTTGCATAACACGTATTTTACCAATAGCATGCATTTGTAAATCTTTATTGCCTAAGGTAAGAGCGTCATATGCATAAGAACCAGTTGTTCGCATAGGCATTAAACCCGCGGCAGCGTCATGATTGTGAAAATCAGCAACGGTACTTGCAGATTTACCCCATTCTTTTTCTTGGCGTATTTTTTCTAAGGACCACAAGGAAATATCCTCAGCAGCTTTAGGCATAAATTCTGTATGAAACCAATAGGTTAATCGAGAACTTGTATAAGCGCTAACACCTAAAGCTCGCTCATGCATTGTTTGTGGTGCGACAAGAAGTCTTGCGTTATCACCATAAAAATAGTGAGATTCAACATGAATTAAAAAATTAGATTTTTGTTTACGCATTGTTTGAATAAAATTTCTTAAAAATAAACGACCATAGGGTCGCTCAAATCCTTGACCGTTATCACCATAACGTAAAAGACCATCTAAATTATCAATACGAATACCATCTATAGCATAATTTTTTTCAAAAAAAAGAACGCTTTGAGTTATGAATTGTTGAATATAAATATCATCAAAATTATATCGTTTAGTTCCCCAAGGAGTTTTTTCATCAAAAAAAAGTTTTCCAAAGGTTTCATCCCACAAACCCAAACCTACCGCTTCACCTTTGAGTTGTTGAAACGAAAAATCTTTATAAGGTGCATGTCCAATAACCACATCACAAATTACTGCAATATTTCGTTTATGACATTCATCTACTAATTGAGCAAAAGAATCCGGATTCCCATAACGAGTATCAAAACTAAATGGAAAACAAGAAAGATATTTATGTTTCCAATTTTCTCCATCTATAGTTCTATGTACAGGCAGCCATTGAATGGTGTTAAAACCTAATTTTTTAATATAATCTAAAATACCTGCTTGCAAAATATAAGAACAGGCATCACCAGAAAAGTTTTCAAAAGAAATAATATCGTCAAAACCTTCGTGCCAACGATAGAGTAATCCTTTAAGTTCGGTTTGCAAAATTATCGAAGGTCTTTGAATGAGTTCAACATCAGCATATTTTTTTTTATATGCTTTTGGATCTGCAAAATCCCAAAAAATACTGTTAGCTTGTTCATCAAAGTAAACGCTTGCAGGATCTCTTAAAAGAGTTTTTTTGTTAGTAGAATTATCTATAAATAAAAATAAGTAGGGATCTTTATGTTTAATAAGTCCCTCACAGCACACGTGTAAAAAAGAACCTTTTTTTGTAAATTCGTGTTTGTCTAATATTTCTTGAGAACACTCGCCCCAGGAATTGAATGCGCCAACTAAAAAAAGTCTTCCTTGAGTTATTTTATCTTCAGGTAAATATATTTGAAAACGAATCGTTTTTGCTTGTAAAGAATCAAAACGATCAAGAACAGTATAACCAAAAGTTTGAGGAGTGCTTGTTGTTGTATTTTCTTGAGCATACAAAGACAGTTCCCACTGATAATGTATTGTTCTGGGAGGAAATGTACTTGCCATACTACATAGTCAAACAGTTAGCGTATTTAAATTTTGGTTAAAATGGCATGCAACTACTAAAATAAAATGTTTAGAAATAAAATTAGTATTCCCAACCATTTTCATCAACATGCTTTTTTTTAGCATATGATTTAAGTTTTTCTAGCACAAAGCTAAAAAATTGTTTTTCAAATTCTAAATACTGAGTAACAATATCAATATTAATGATTTCTTCACGATTTTCAATAGAGGTAATAATACAAACGTGTCTTCGATATTCTTGTTCAGAAGAATATTTAGAGCGAGTTATTTTTCGCAATAAAAAATAAAGATCAATATTATCTTTTATTTCTTGTTCATCATATAACTGTTTTACTAAATTACCTCGTTCAAGAGGAGTTTTTGGTAATTCGGCTAAATTGTTTGTTTCTTGAGCATACATAAGTAATGCGTCAATCATTCGCTCATATGAATCAATCATTCGTCGTAGAGAATTAACTAAGACGTCTGCGGTTCGAGTATATTTTAAACTTACATAAACGAGATGATCTGCTCGCTTCAGCTCATCTCCAGCTTCTTCTAATAATTCAATCATTGTTGTTTGCCTCAAAAAGTGTTATGGCGACTTGTTTGGTGTGAAAAGACCATAGTTGCAGGTCTTCAATTGTTAATGCATGCATGTTAAAGTCATCGTCGCAAACGACTAGAGCGCCTTTTCGAAAAAATTGTGTTGTTGAATTAACATATTTTTCCCACGCACCAACTACATCTATAAAGGATTGTGCATGTCTTGCTTTAACAAGGGACGATATTTTTTCAACGAATATGTGTGTGTTAGCAAGTGTTACGTTGGCAGTGCCCAATTCTTTTTCAAAGAGTTTCTTATACGCTTCAAGTAACTGAGTAAGGGCCATAGTTATTAATTGGGGTTCTTTTAAGTTAATATATAATTGAATAATTTGATCGGCTTTACGCAATGAAGAAAAAATAAATTCTTCATCAAAGGACTGTTTCATGAGTATTACTCATCACCAATGTCTTCATTTGAAGAATGTAACATCATAATGGCTTGAGCAAGATCGCCTTTTGATTTCTCTAAAGCTTCTTTTGATTCTTCTTTACTTGCCCCAGTTTGTTCAATTATCGTTTGAATATCTTCAGCTGTGATGTCTGGAGTTATTTCTCTAGTTACAACATCAAAATCACCAACGATTTGAAAGGTATCTTGACCCATCATATTTACTTGAGAAACTTGAGGATTTGAAAATACCAAATCATGCTCAGGCATGCTAATAATAACTTTTGTTGCTTCAATATCTTCTTGTTCAACGCCCATCTTCTTCATGGCTTGTTGCATTTGTTTAGAATTCATATTCATTCCTGGAAACATATTTTCACCTCTACGAACATTCTTATAAATTATTTAGCACAATTGTAATAATCACAACTAAAATTGCAATAAAAAGGATTGTTTGTGGTGGAATGTGAAGTCGTGATTTAGACTCTTCATAAAAAGTCGTTAGTCCTGCGCCACTTGAAGGCATACGTACATTATCTTTGGCCATTGGAAAAATAAGAAACCCCGAGAAATTTATAAATGTTTTTAAAAGACGAGGCCGTAAAACAACAAATACAGAGAAAAATAAGAAAAAATAGAATAAAAAACGTAGAACAAAGTAAGCCACCTTCTGTTACGACCAAAATACACACCATATGTGCATCGATATCGTTGATTGCATTTTACTAAGCGTCAATATGACTTGCATCTATTGGGGCGCACGTTTCATCCCTTCAATTGGAGACGTCCACGGATGAGAACACCAGTGTTACCACGATGTCGAGCCGTATCATTCCATTGTCCAAAAGCGGTGTTACACAGTCAAAGCAAAGCTTTTTTGTGCATTGAGCAAGCTCAATATTTCTGTACGGTTGCCAGCCCTATTCGAACTCTTCTTTACGAAGCAACATTTACGATGGATGGACTTTCCTAAAACCAAGAGGTTTTGAGCAATCTCTTCGTCCTACGAGAAAAAAAAGAAACAAATCATAGTTTATAAATCAATATCCTCGTTTCCCTACAAAAAATATAAAAACCATTAAAAAAAACAATGTACCTGATAAAGTTGTTTTTTCATAGCATACGCCCGCATACCTTTTAAGGCGCAACTAAAAACAGGCCTTGATCAAAATACTGTACATTTGTATACTGCGCGTTATTATCATTATTATTATTATAATTATTATTATATCAGCTTGGAACAAATAACGAGCAGGCGCTAAACAGCTAAGCACATAGCCAGATTACTGTTTGTGTTGTAATTGACAGTACACATAAAAACTCCTTTTTGAACAAGGCCTAAAAACCAATATATTTATAAAGGTATTTTTGTTGAATTTTGTTTATGGGTGAGGCAGTTTTTAAAATTAGAGCAATTTCTAAGTCTTTTGGAAATCAACACGTTTTAGATAACATTTCTTTAGATATATTTTCAGGAGAAATTATTGGAATTATTGGCGAAAGTGGCGCTGGAAAAACCACCTTTTTACACACGCTCATAGGTTTTTTACAGCCTGATCAAGGAGAGATTGTTTTTCAAGATAAAGATAAAGCAAATAAAGACGGATCCACCAGTTACCTCCCTGTTCAAAAAAATCAAAAGCGAATAAAACAATTATATGGTTTTGCCTCTCAAAACCCTTCTTTTTATGAAGAACTCACAGTAAAGGAAAACCTTCAATATTTTGGAGTACTACATAATCTTCCTAAAAAAGTAATTGAATCAAATACGTCTGCTATGCTTTCATTAGTTGGTTTAGAGCGTACAAAAAATAGAACTGCTAAAAAACTTTCAGGAGGTATGAGTAGACGTTTAGATATAGCGTGTTCATTAATTCATAATCCTTCAATTCTTATTTTAGATGAACCCACTGCAGATCTTGATCCCTTACTTAGGAACCAAATTTGGAGTTTGGTAAAAAAAATCAATAAGAAAAAAACAACAGTTATTTTATCAAGTCATCATTTGGCAGAACTAGAAACTATTTGCGACAGAATAATAATTCTTAAAGATAATAAAATTTTAACCATTGCAAAACCTGAAGATTTAAAGAAAAAATACGCGGTTGAAAAAACACTTGTTGTGCAAACGAGACCTGGAAATTATTTTGAATTACAACAAGAACTTAAGAATAAAGGAATTGTTTCAACATTTAAAAATGGTTTTTTAGAAATAACAACAGATAAGGCAGAAAAAACAGTAAAAGAATTTATTCGAATTAGTTCAAAATTACATGAAGAGTTATCCTATATTGAAATCAATGCAGGATCTTTAGATGATGTTTTTGTCAATTTATGGGATAAGAGAGGTCGAGAATGAATAAGTTTTTTTCAACTATAAAAAAAAATATAAAAATTCTTTTACGAATGAAAACTTCGTTAATTTCTATTATTATTGGACCATTGCTTATTGTTTTTCTTATAGGATTCGCATTTAATTCTCCTTCAGGAGTTGATTTAAGCGTAGGATATTTTGCGCCTGATGATAGCGCTATGACTCAAGAATTTATTACAAGCATTCAAGAAACATATACTACTCAATCATTTTCTACAAACGAAGAATGTTTTAAACAAGTACAAAAAGGTTTTTTACACGCGTGCATTATATTTCCCATAGATTTTTCAATAAAAGATTCTAATCAACCTACAATCCAATTTGTTGTTGATACTTCAAGAACCAATATAGCATACGAAATAATTGATACTGTCTCAGATCAAATAGGTGTAAAAACTGATGAATTAAGTAAAGAACTTATTTCTGTAATTACAACAACACTAACATCATCTAAAGAAACTATGAAGTCTCAAGCAAGCGCTGTTGATAATATTTCTCAGACAATTCAAAGTTCTCTTTCAACAACTACAGATATTTCTACTCAACTAAACAATATACAGTTTGACACGCAAGCAGTTAATATTTCATACCAAAACGATACAATCATATTACAAAATTATACGTCACAATTAACTACTGAAATAGAAACATTTTATTCATCTTATAGCGGAACATTAAGCCCAGATGCAGATAGTGCGTTATCTGATTTGCATTCGTTTGCATTAAACACTACTATAAACAGTACAATAGCACTTAACACTCTTGATGAGAAAATTAGTGATGCTAATGAAGCTCTTTTAGATTGGACTGTGCAAATGACATCTGCTCAAGATGTTGCTCAAGATAGTAAAACTGCAGTTCATAATTTGCAAAGCTCATTACAATCTATACAATCTCAACTTACTCAAATAAGTTCAGAATTACAAAATAAAGTCACGGCAATTGAAAATATAAAAATAACGTCTAGTTCTGCTATTGCCGATCCTGTGGAAACTGAAATAATCACGGTTAGTGCGCACAACAGCAATCTGTTAATTTTATTTCCTTATGTTGTTATGTTAGTTATTTTATTTGTAGGCATGATGCTGGCAAGTACCTTAGTAGTTGTTGAAAAAAGAAATCGCGCGCGATTTAGAGTATTTAGCACGCCAACGAATGAAGAATTTTTTATTGCAACAACCATAGTCACAACGATTTTAGTTATTTTACTTCAATTACTTATCACATTTTCAATTACTCAATTATTATTTGTAGATATTTTATCTGCAAATGTTTTAGTCCATAGTATTATTTTGCTTGCAAGCGCAATAACATTTGCTGTTATTGGAATGGTTATTGGTCTTATCTCGTCAACTCAACAAGCAGTTAATATGATAACGATTTTCTTCGGTGCAGGTTTATTGTTCTTATCAAATATGGTGTTACCTTTAGAATCGGTATCTGCTGCACTACAAAAAATTGCTAGTTATAACCCTTATGTTATTAGTTCTGAACTATTTAGACAATCACTATTATTTTCTTCATCCCTAAAAGATCTTTTAGGCAGTCTATGTAAATTAGGGATAATTACAGGCATTTTACTACTAATTATTATTCTATCTCAAGGTATTTCTCAAAAAAAATTTTTTACAAAACAACATAAAAGAAAAGGATTGCCAAAAACAACGTATTTACGAATTAAAGATTATATTGTTATCAACGATAAAGATCTTCTAATTGCTCTTCAACACGTCAACGATGAAGAATTTGACGAATTTATAAAACAACATAAAAAGAAGTTTAAAAAATTCCTTAAAAAACAACTTCGTTATAAAAAATTAAGTAAAAAAGTTGGAAAGGAATCATTTGATAGAAAAGATTTACTCATAGAGCTTGCAACAATTCATAAAGAATATGTTGAAAAACTCCAAAAGTATCAAAAAAAATTCCAACAACAAGCTCATAAAAAATAAGCGCTAAACAACTTTAACAGTAAAATAAATAATAAAAAATAGTTGTACGATAAAAAATAGTGTTTCTGCAAATGAACCTACTCTAATAGGTCCACATATTTTTTTCTTAAACGGATAAAGACGAATTCCCTTTTTTGTTAACATATCCAAAAGTATATGTGATATAAAACCCAACGCAAAAGAAATAGCCAACCATTTATTTACAAAAGAAAGTAAAAGTATATATACAATAATTAAAGGAAAAACACTATGAAAAAACCCTCTATGTTTTGAGAATAAACCAACAATTTTTGCACGTCTTCCAACATAAGAAGTTGAAGAATCTATATCTGGAAATAAACTTCCAAACAAAGAAAAAAAAATAATTCCTGCAGATAGCATAATACTAGAATATGAAAAAAAGAAAACGAGAAGAACGCCTATAAAAACACCCGTTAAAGCGTGAGTTCTTCCCAGCATAAAAAACCTCTTTTAGATAAAAAATTTATAAATCATCACCAATATCATCAATAGACATAACAGAATCATCATCTCCTGCATCTAAACGTTCTTCATTTTGTGCTTGTTCAAAGACATCAGTTCCTTTTGAATCAGATGATTTTTGTGAAGAATCTTCATGTTTATTTACGGGCAAAGTTGCTTTTTTTTGCTCTTCGTCATGCTTGGGCGGTTGAGGATTTTTTTCTATTTCATACACCACCAATTCTTTATTATTATACGCCTGATTTACTTGAACGCGAGCTCGAACATTTATGATATGTCCTAAAAGATCTGTTTTTGCCTCTTCTAAAGCTTCAGTATTTTCTTTGAATTTTAAAAAATCCTCAGAACTAACATCAAATAAGGAATTAGTTTGTTCTTTCCAAAAAGTTGCACGAATATTTCCTGAACCATCATCTAAAAATACATTAAGAACATAATTATATTGCGGATCTACAGCTTCGTGTGTTGGACATATCCAAGCGCCAGCGTCATCTTGACGAACTCGTTTATTACATTGCGGACATACCTCAAAAAATCGAGGATTATACACTTGCACAATGGTTGCTGTTATGTTAACAAAAGAATCTTCATCACTAAGTGCAGCTATTTGTTTTTTTTCTGCAGATGGTTTGTCTTGACGTTCTTTTACTGTTACAGATTTACCTTGAGGATTTACAACACAATGAGATGCGTTTCCCATATGGAGTTCTGTTCTGCCATTATTTTCTTTAGTATAAGCATGTTGGATTTCTAGCACGTCACCTTCGTTAATATGTTCAATATATTTTGTTTTATCGTTCCAAAAAGTTACTCTCATAAAACCAGTTTCGTCACCGACAAAAATACTTCCAACGCGGCCTTGACCGTCATTACCAAATGTTCTTACTTCATATACTTTTAAAACTTTTACAACAACAGTTACGTTTCGCATTCCTGGAGTTACTTTTCCTAAATTTGTTTCAGAAACAGGCGTTGTAGTTACGTTAAGACCTAGTTCGTTTGCAATAATGTGTGCTGCACCATCTTCTGAAATTAAACCCCCTAAAGAATCCATTTTTGATTTTATTTGAGATTCAACTTCTTCTTTAGATAGTTTTCCTGAATTAATAATTGCGTCAATAATTTGTTGTGTAGATTCGTCTCTCATGCTAATCTCTCCCTAATAAGCCAATAGTAGCCCTTTGCGACATATAAAGAATCCACTCTTTTTAAGTATTGTGGGCTTGTGACCTGTGTATAAAAACACAGGCAAAAACATTTTTAAATAAATTACTCACAAGTAAAAAAAGAAGAAATTTGTGATGCAGAATACCCTCTTTTACGAAGAGTTTTATAAATTATTTCTTGAGAATATCCTTTTTTTTGTAAATCCCAAACATAGTTTTGTAATTGTACTTTTTGCTGATGATATGCATTTTCACTGTGCTCGACTCGTTTGATAATCAAAAAAATAAAAATGATTAATAAAATAAGACCTGCTGTGA
Source organism: Candidatus Woesearchaeota archaeon (assembly GCA_046543005.1). Lineage (GTDB taxonomy): Archaea > Nanobdellota > Nanobdellia > Woesearchaeales > SKGA01 > SKGA01. The sequence goes on from JBKHAG010000001.1 coordinate 31,679, forward strand.
CAAACCAAACCCATGTAAATGAAGAAGTTTCTTCTTGTAAAATGCGAGACTCGGGTGCAGGAGCAATTATTTGAGTATTGTCTTCTATATCAAATACGTATTGTTGATATTCTTTTTTGAGTTCCTCAGATGTTGGTTGAGAATAATCTTCTAAAGAAACACCTGAATCGTTAACTAAAGGTGTTGAATCAAATTCATTAATGCAAGAAAGTGTTAAAAATTCCTGTACGCGAGGATCGTTTGTTGTAGATACATCTGCACAAGAAATGCAAGTAACTATAAAAGAACTGTTAGCCACTAATAAGATACATAAAATAAAAAATACTATTGGTTTTATACATTGTTTCTTACGCATAAAACAAGCCTCCAGAGTATGAACAAACATCAACATCATTATCTTGCATATACTTTTGAGCATTTTGCCAATTAGTTGAACCATATTCAAAATGCCATCTTTCGCCTTTAAAACAAAGCCAACCTAAAGGACATAAAAAATCTTCTTCAAATATTCGATTACCTTCTTCATTTTTTATGACTACATCTATTGCAGCGCCCTGCAAATGAGTGCAACCATCATTAAGGGTTTCAGGCGTTCCAGGATTACATGTAGGAACTTTCATTTTTCCAGTTTCTTCATCAATATCTTTTGAATTCATATCATATAACCATTTTTGGATATCATACGTTCTATGTGCTTGATTTATGTACATGGTGTAATTTGCTTCTTTAAGTTTTTTATCAAGCTCAACTAATTGGTTTACGAGTTGAGGAATTGCTGCACAAATTCTACGTTTTTTATTTGGATCGTTTGTAAAATATGCTTCTTCACAAGTGATGCGTTCAAACTCAGGAAATTCTATTGCATTAATACCTGTTACTGTTTCGTATTCTCCACCACATAAATCGTTTTGTAAAAAGGAATCTAATAAAACTGTCGCGTCGTGGCGCATTTGCATTGTTGAGGCGATAGTCTCTCCTTCTACTGCAAATACTGCATAGGAATATGTTTTACCATCGCAGGCAGTTACCAAACCTGCCTGAGTTGCAATATTATGAGGATATGATTCTGATGCACTCATAAGACCTGTTTTTCCTATTGCAGTATCTTGAGTAAAACCTGAACTAGGCATGTCTGTAAAAAAAGGATATTCTAAATCATTATACATAGATAACATATCTATTGTTTTTTGTTGCGCTTGTTTTACGTGCGCATCGTATGCTTGTTGAGAAAGGCCTAAAGACTGTTTTACCTTTGAAGCCATAGATGAAGGTAATGTTAATTTTTTATTATATAATTGAGAATAAAATAAGGTAAAATCATCTGCAGTACTTGTTAAACTTGAACGATGATTTTTGTAAGCTTTAGCAGGGGAAATAGATGAAGAGGATACGCTTTGCCACGCAGTATATGTACTATCTTGTAAATTATTGTTTTCTAAAAAAGAATCTAAAGCAGAAAAAGCAGGAAGGGAAAAATCGTTTTGAGAAAGCATTGATTCAATATGCTCTAAAACGAGTGTTGTTTGTTTGTTATCGCTTACTTCAAGCATAGGTTGCACGTGAGTATCTAATTCAGGCCATTGATTTGCAGGCGTTAGTGCGTAAGCAAGGGACGCTAACTTTATTTTAAAGGCACTCATTGTATCGACAACTTTTTTAGAATTAACTGAAATAAAGGGTTCAGATACAAAAAGCATATCATCATTTGTAGTTGTTAAACTCACCGCTAAAAGACCATCTTCTTGGGAAAAAGCGTTAGCCAAATCATCTAAATCTTCTTTAAGGTAAGAAAATGCTTTTGTTTGAGAAAGTTGTGTTGAAGAATCCCCTTGAGCTACTTGTTCAATAGTTGGTGAAAAAGAACTAATTAAGTCCGTGTATTGTTGTTGGACAGTTCGTAAATAGGAACCAACATATACAAAACGTTCTGCGGCGCAGGATTGAGCAGGTTGTGCGAATGTTTTTTGAGGCCCATAAGGGGTGCTTGCAGTAAATGATTTAAATTGTATTTGTTGACTTTTTTGAGGATAATGAAGGTTATCATAAATATCAATTTCTGAAGAAACAACAGAATACGTATGCGTATAATTTATATCTTCCACCATAGAATCTTGTGGAGCCCACAAATACGTGTATATAATAGAACCGTCATCTTGTATTTTTTTAAAAAGAGTATTTTTTTGATCATAAGGGTCTGCAAAATTTTCTCGTTCTTTTGCTCCTTGTAAAGGAATACGTCGGTGAGCAAGAGAAGAAGGTATTGATGCTAAGGAATCTTCATTCGCAGAATCATCTAACATACTTTTTTTGTATGTTTGATATTTTTCTTCTGAAGAATATAAATCTAAAACGAAAGCAAAAGGTTTATTTTCATCTTGAGTTATATTCCAAGAAATTAAAAGAGGAGTGCTATCTGTTGCGCATGCTTGTTGTTGTATTTTGGGCACAGTAGGTTCATAGTCTATTTGAGACGCAAGTTCAACACCAAAACGCAATTTTTTTTGTGTAAAAGGAAATTCTGCTTGAAAACGGTATGCTGTTTGCGCAAGAGAGCAAGAAAATTCACCATAAGAAGTGTTAAAAGGAATCCAATGAAGAGGATATAAACGAGTTGCTTTTTCATTTGTGCGCGATTCAGATTTTGCAGTTACATCTCCACACATATCAACACGACAAAATGTTTGAATAGTGTATGTTCTTTCAATTTCTTCTAATGTATTGTAGCACACAGGATCTATTGAATGAATAAAAATAGGTTCACCTTCAGGGTCTGGTTCAAATTCTAATTTACAACGAGAATTTTTTGGCGAAGGTTTTGAAATAATTCCTTTACCAACATATATTCCTGTATGTCCTAAAGCAGTTTTTTTTGTCGCGCTAAATAAATCCCCTGGACGCAATAGTGCAGGATTAATAAACTGGTTATCACGTGTTGATTGTTGATTACATTTATCAAGTCCTGTACCTAAAATTTCTTTTTGTAAGGAATTGTTATTATCATCTTTTGCAAAATAATATACGCTTTCAACAAAAGTCGCATCTTGAGTTGTACACGTGCCAGCAGAGGCGTCTTGAGCAGAACAGCGAGTTGTTTGTCCAAAACCTGTTCCTACATATTCTTTTGCATATTCAACAATATTTGAACAACTAGTATCTTGAATTGATAACTCGTCAATGTCTTCTAAAAAAGTTACAAGTTCACAATATGTTTGTGTTAATTTTTGTGCGTATTCACACGTTTTATCTTTTGTAAAATAAGGTTTTCTTGTCGGGTCATCTCCTTGGGCTACAAGCGCATGATCATAACTTCCTTGATATGAACAAAAAATACAATTCCAATATGTTTGTGGATCGTTTTGATAGGGCGCGCATTTAACATAATTTCCTGCAGAAAGTGGTTGAGGAGTTTTAGTTAGTACTTCTTTTACTGCACCGCTATCGACTTGCGCAGTACATCTAAACTGGTCAAGATCTGAGCGAACATATTCTTGTAAACTCGGTGTTGGTCCTTGCTCACAAATACTACTTTGCCAGCCACAACCAGTTAATGAACTTTGTTGTGTGCTTAAAACACAACTATTTTGTAATCCCATGCTTGATTCATGTATTGCATGCGTAAGTAATAATGCAGGGTCTGCATCAAATTCTTTTGCAGCTTCTAAGGCGATTTCTAAATATGTTTTACCATCAGAATTCCAAGCAATTTCATATAATTGTTTTTGATAAGTTGTAGATAATTCTTCAGTTCCAGAACATGAAAAAACAGGTCCTGTCGCATGAGAAACGTCTTTGAGATCATCTTGAGTATATGCTTTGTAAAGAGAAGGTTTAACATTTTTTACATCAACAAATGAAGGTAAAAAAGAATTTGTCATGAATTGTAAAGAATCAGATGATTGTTCTGTTGCAAAATCTTTATCAAACACCCACTTTTGTTGACCTGCATACAAGGTTGTTTTTTTATTTTCTTTGTCAAAAATAAAATATACTTGAGACTCTGCACTATCAGATAAATATAATTTAGTAGGTGAAAAAGGAAGTTGAGTAATATATTGCATTGAATCAGTTTGTGGTTGTGCGTCTACAACTTTTGTAACAAAGGCTTGACCACTTTCAAAAAGTACCAAAGCCACTTTATCTTCAGAAGTTGGTAAAGAATAATCAATATCAAAAGTGCACACACAAGATGTTGTTTTTAATTGTTGACAAGCGAGTAATTGGTCTAAAAAATCATACACTAAAGCGTTTTCTTCCTTGTCAAGAGTTATTTTTGTTTTCAATTTATGTTTTTTATTAAACTGCGCAGTAATTTTTTTTACACAGTCTTTTGTTGGTTGCGTACATGACGTTTGCAAAGTCTGGACAAATTCATCTAGAGGGTTAAAATGAGAAAATAATAAAGAAGTAGAAGTTGAAAGCGAAGGCGTAAAATAAACAAACCCTCCTATATCAGTATCTTGTTGATTTGCGTTCTCTTCTATATTAGTAACACCGCTTTGATTATAAGAATAGCGAATAACTGCTAAGACATCTGTAAAATCAGAAGTTGCATAATAATTGGGAATTGTGCGTTGTACTAAGCCTTGTGAAGGTGTTGATTGAATTATTTGTCCATCTCCAATATATAATGCGACTTCACTTATGGGTGTAGATCTTTTAAAAGTGTCTGTAGAGTCTTGAATAAATAAGATATCCCCTGGTTGTGCCCTATCAAAAATATGTGTTAAACTACACGAAGGAATATCTTCATTTTGCAAACTACTCTTTTTTGAAGCTATAAAATCATCAAAATAAGTTCCACAAACAAGCGTAGTTTCTTCTTTTGTTGCAGCAACATAATATTGTGAAGGCGAATCTCGTTGATTAAGTAAGGAAACATTTGCATGCTTTGCAACCCACCAAATCCAACCAGCGCTATCAAAACCAGGAGTTGAAGGTATTCTTGTTTGACTCACGAATTGTTCTGCTACAACGTCATGAAAAAAACTTTTTTCTTCGTTTTTTGTTTGATCCTTAATTATTTGAGAAAAGGTATAAGGTGATTCTCCACCCGGCACATACTCAATATGTTGATCTCTTACGTGTCGCTCATAAAGTGATTGACCTACTTGAGCAAAACATTTTCCTGTTGAACACGTAATAATAGTTTCTTCTTGGATAGAATCAACATCTAGTAATTGAAGACGAAGTAAGGCATCTTGAATGCGAGGCACAGAATTTTGTGCTTGAACAGTTCGTTGTTTTAAAGGTATTTTTGGTTCTTGATCAATTGTTGCAAAAATCGTTGTGTGATTCTTTTCTTCTTTAAATTCATAGTCATACACAAACTGTAAGGAAACTGGTTGAAACTGACCTACAAATTCTCGCACAGCTGCAGAAAGATACATTTGAAAAGATTCTTCAAAATCAGGAACACAATTTTTTGTAGGAGTTGCATAGGTGTTATATAATAGAGAACCACAAGGAGGTTTTTGTTTACTTCCCGAAACTGTATTTTGTAAAAAAATTCCGCCTTGTTCAAAAAAATCTTCTTGAGCTTTTTGAGCTGCAAATGTCGCACCCATATCAATATAAAGATCAGCATATGTTGCCAGTTCTGATTTGTACAACATATCGTATTGTATTTCTCCAATAGGATTATCTACTTGAACATTTGTAGCATTAGAAGACATCACTAAAAAAGTAATAAAAAGTAAAAATACTCCTACAGGCACACCTATAATAATTGCTTTTTTTGAAGACAATAATTCTTTTTTCATGAGAGTGCCCCCTGTTTAGCATATGCTTGATCAGTAAATAATGATTGTAAACGAACACCTTCACTAAAACCTATTTTTGCATAACCTATAGATACAACAATTTCGTACGTTTGGGGTGTTTCTGCTAATTGATTAAAATATGCAGGAATTTGTAAATGATAGGTTCCAAAAAAACCAGAAGAGTCGCTTGTTCGTGTATCACCATAGTTATAATGAGTCAAATCTAAAGGAACAATCTCTTTGTAAACCACACCATCTTTAAAGACACTTGCAATAAGTGTTTGTCCTGCATCTCGAGATAAAAACACTTTTGCTGCTTGTTGCAAAGAAGATTTTATTTTATTTTGCAATTGAGTATCTTTTATCGTTGTTGAAAATTCTAAAGCAAAATACATATTAAGCCATTCATAGACAGGTTTTGTTGTTTCATCTATTTGTAAAGGAGTTTGCACGAAAGTTCTTAGTTGTTGTAAATTGTTACTCGCGTCCCGAGATACTGTTAGGGTATCTTCACTTTTTGAAAGATTCGAATTGGTAATAAATAAAATCAATAATAAAGAGCCCACGATTAAAAGAGCTGCTAAAATAAAATCAGTAGCAAATAAAATTTGGAGTCCTTTTTTATTGAATCTTTTTTTATTCATGAAAGGCCACCTCCAAAAAAGCTGGAGAAAAATGAGATCCGTTATAGACTAAACAATATCTTTTGTAAATATTTTGTGAAGCTCCACCACCTAAGTGGAGTCGCTTATTTTCCATGTCCGAAGAAGACTTTAAATGATTTAAAGTAACTGTTAAAGAAGGTTGAGGCTCTGATGCAAAACAAGCATCAAGACTTGATTGATTAAATGAAGCATCATTTATAATATTTGGTTGAGGTTTTTGAGTCCCCGGATCTGTATATGTAAAACAAGTCGAACTTATTCGTGCAAGGGCCAAATCGCGAGGCAATTCTTCAGGCACAGGACTTAAAGAGTCAATATATCCTCCAAAAAGTAAAACAAAAAATACTAAAATAATTACTATTGGAAATAACATCAATACCCAATATAATGCAGAACTGCTTGATTCAAAACCGCTTTGTGAATCAGCAGATCCTTTTTTTGAACGCAATAATGTGCTTAAGCGACTATTCATGCAACCACCTCTTCAAGGGCATGCACAACTCGTTTAGCAAATACTTGTTTAAATCCTTTTAACTCGTTAGTTGATTCTAAAAGCTTTGAAGAAAGTAAAGAGTTTTGAGAATTTGCAAAAGCAATTTCTATTGTTGGTTGCGTAGTTGCAGAAGATAATTTTTGGGGAACGCGCAATACAACAATACGAGGTTCTAAATATGTAATTAAAGATTTTGCATACTGATGAGATAATTCTTTTTCATGTAAACTATAAAATAATTGGGTTTTGTATGCTAAATCAGCATCTTTATCCATAAAGGAAAGTCGCAATACTACTGTTTTACTTGCGTCTGGTTGGTTAAAACCATCTTGTTGGAGTTGCGCAGTTATTGTTCTTGATAATTCATCAAGACTTGGTTGCATCAAAGGATTATTTTTTGCATCAACAACGACAGTTACATGTAAATCTTTTTTTTGATGATTTACTTTTTCATTAGCTAACATGTCTTGAACAAAAGAATAGTCAAAAGAATCATTTTTTAAAATAAGCGAAGAAGATGTTTTTAAAAATGAAAAAGATCGAGCGTGCAAATAAGCCGCAGGTTTTACCGTTATTAATGTTGATGCCCAAAATGATTTTGTGTATATTGAATATAAATCTTGGAGTTGTTCTAAACTTTCATATGAAGCGTTAGTTGCGTCATCCTTATTAAGATCAAACGAAGATATTTTTATCTTATTTGTACTAACCGAAACAAAAGAATTTTGCGAAGGTGAAGAGTAAGAAACTTGAGTTACATAAGGAACTGCGTGTAAGGCGTCAACCAAGTAGGCGGTGTCTTTCATTAAAAATTGCTGTTGGATTTCATCAGGGTTTAAGACGGCAGAGACAATACTAAATAGAATAATTAAAATCATTGCAACTAATACAATGCTTAATAATTGTGACTGTGTTAAACCTAATGCACCTCTTTTTGATTTCATGCGTAAAGTATACTCCCTCTTTATAATAAATAATAGTAATAATACTATTATGCTAAAGCAAATGATAAAATAAAAGAATCCCCTTCTCGCTTAAGCGGCAAGGCATATTTTTCAAACTCTTCTTTGTAATTTTCTTCAGGTTGAACATATTTAAAATAAACATCATTTTCATCATAATCAACCCATCCTGATGTTAGTGTTAATGAAGAAACGGATTCAAAAGTTTTTTGATCACCGTTTGATAAAATTTCTTTTTGTAATTTAGTGAAGGGTAAATCTATTGTTGTTGAATAAAAGCAATGATGCACAAATCTTTTATCAAGAGGATTTTTTTTACCTTCACATAAAGACATATTGGCAAGCACATAAGAATCCTTTTGGACAAAATGTACTTGAGAATAGATAAAAGAATGCGAACCCTCACCCATCTGAGCAGACAGTATTTCTTTTCGTTTAGATGCGTAACGAGTTGCCGAATCAGATAATGTCCCATCTAAAGAGTCTTCTAAATGTAAAATGAATTGATTAAATAATTTTATGTGGATTGTTGTAAATTCTTCTTTGGAAGAAAAGGACGGTAATAATTGATTTTCAACTAAATAGCTTAAACTATCAAAAGATTTTTTTTTAGAAGAAATATATTCTAACTGTTGTTGTTCTTTGAGCAAATCATTAGTAGTTTGTTTATTTAATGGATCTACAGGTTGACCTACACCAATAACTAAAGGTGCTAAAAGTTCATTAGATTTTTCTTTGACCGATAAAGATTTTTGAAAAAGCATATTTATTGAAGGTCCTTCAAGTACTCGCTTTCGCGCTTGAGCTTTATTTTTAGCATAACCCATACCACCAATAACAACACCGCCATCCCACTGCATTGCTGAAGAAACAAATTCTACAATATCTTTATCTTGATCTTTTAAATTATATTTAAAACGACTATCTTTTAAAGTGAATAATAAATCTTTACCATCTTTGAAAATATTATCAGCGTCTGAAGAACTAAAATAATCTAAAAGAGCTGGTTGAATAAGCGTCACGATATCCATTGATTGAGCAACAAATCCTTCGTTTGCTTTATCTGAGGATGTTCTTAATTTAAGAATCTCATTTACATAAGCATCTTGTTTTACTTTTTCGTTACTATTTGCACGTCCTCGTCTATTTCCAAATACAATGTTTTCTTCTTTAAACGAATAACACGTTGGTTCTGAGCACATATAAGATTGTCCGACAATTAATTTTTGTGGAGCAACAAAAGGTTCTTCTTGAATTTTTGTCCAATAAGGACCTTCATCGCAATAACAAACGCAAGCTCTGTTGGTGCATTGTTTAACATCGGGGCGTAAAAAGGTATAAAAATAATTATCATCACGTAATGTGGAGGTTAGTTCTTCTGAGCGTTGAAATGTTGTTGTCGGATTAAATGACAAATGTATATCCTCTGATCCACCTGAAAAAAATAAAAAGAGTTCATCTTCATGAATTGTTAGAGGGACAGAAGATGTTGCGTAACCTTGAGTTATTAACATAGATGGAAAATCATCTAACAACGTTTCAGGAATAGTTACGTCTGGTTCATCTATATCTGCTAAATAATTAACATTGTGAACAAAGGTTTCTAAGAGTTGCGAATTATCAACATCAGGTCGCCAAAGATGAGTTCCTGCTTTTAAAAAAGCAAAAACTAATATGATAGTAAGTATAAGAGCAAGCATCATGCTTAAGACAGCCATTCCTTTTTTTGAAGTATAATCCATATTCTTTACAACTACTTTTGCTTATATGAACCTATGCAGAATCCTCTTTTGAATCTTCATCAAGATATTTAGCATCATTAATTTTTTGTATACATTCATCTTTTGGCGTGGCGCAAACAGTTTCTAAATTATTTGGACTAAATAATGTTCCTGCGCCGTCTTTTTTAATTTTTAAAAAATCTCTTTCAAAATCAGCAGGAGTACACATTTTATCGTCACCAGATGCTCCATTAAAACAAAATAATGTTGGTGAAGGTTGCTCATCTAAAGAATCGAGCAAATAATCTTTTTCAGGTTCAGGTAAATGTAATTTCACATCCTCATTTCCTGTGTTTTTTAAAGCCAAATAATTAATAATTTCATCTCGCGCAATAGCAGAAATATTATGAACTTCCTCTTTAAACAATTTATAACCGCGTTCATCATTTGAAACCCATACTAAGTCATCAATAACATATCGCACCGCGTAAGGGTCATCTTTACTGTCGCACGGACAAGGATCAATAATATTTTTTAAGCCATCATCATCATAATCTGATTGTTCTAAATATTCCTTAATAGTTTCGCCTCCTTTATCAGTTGCGTCTCCGACCAGAAATATCATTGCTAAAATAATAACGATTATAACTATTAATGAGCCCACTAAAGATAATGTACTTAATCCTTTTTTATTCATTTTGTATACCTCGCGAAGAATCAGAATATTGTGCGTTACTAGGTGACTGGACACCTTCAGAAGCACTAAATAATGAAGAAACAGCGCCGCCTATTCTGTTAAATAAAGTATCTGGGCTGGTGACTTCATCAACACTACTGTCTGCTCGTCCAAACCCATTTGTAAAAAATAGAGTTAATAATAATAAAACGATAACACCTATGATTAAATACATAATCATGGAAAATCCTATTCCTTTTTTATCTTGTTTGTCTATCATATATCCACCTAACGTTTTGCTCCTGAAAACAAACTACCTAACGTTTCTAAAAGAGAACCTCCTTTATCGGCTTGTTTTGTCATAAAAATAATAACGAGTAATAAACTAATAACTGCTACAGCCATTATAATAATTGTTGTCATAGAGATTTCTCCTTTCTTAAAAGGTATATGTTGTATCATCTTGTAAAACATTGCGCCTCCAACGCATCTTGAAGTGGCATTACACTTAACACATATAAATACTCGTGATGTGAAAATAATGTTTTAACCGATTGAATTGTACTGTATGTTGAACCTAAAGGTCCTAAAAGGACTCCAACTGCTTGATGTTTAAGTATTTTGGTGTTTTTGGAATCCTCTGCTCCTGCAAAAACACCAATAACATATGTTTCTTTAGCTTTTATTGGTTGACTAATAAAAATAGAAAAATCAACTTCAGATTTGGCATCTGGGTGTGACAAAATATATTCAGAATATGTATAAGGAACATCGTCAATTACTTTATATTGTGTAGAGTTTAAAAATTTTAGATAATGCTCTGGTTCTATTTGAGTATCTGAAGATATTTTTTGAGGATCTAAAGAAAATTGATACATAATAAAACATTTTTCATCTTCAAAAAAATTAGTATCCCACACATCATTAATATTTCCGTGATGTAAAATCCACGCAGTATTTGCAAGCATATTAGCAAGTTCTTTTTGAACTTGATAGGATGTTTTTCCTTCTTGAGGTAATGTTTTTGAAATAGTTCGACATTGATTATTTATAGTGGGAACTATTTTTAAATCATCACTGGCTTTTTGTAAACCCAACATAAGATGACACGCGAGTCCTTCTTGACCGTCTTGGACAATTGTACCCATACCCATAAAGTGTGCGATTAAAAGTCCTGCAGATATGACAAAAAATATAATAATAATAAGTGTCGACATTCCTACAGTTATTGCTTTTTTATCCAAACAAATTCACCTTTTTTATAATTACTGACGCTACAAGTAAAAAAACAAGGAGTAAAAAAGTAATTGATAAAATCCATTCAGTCGTGCTTGCTTTTTTTGTAGTAAATAGGGTGCTTCTCATAGCATTTTTAAAGAAAAGAAAGTATTTAAATATAGCGTTTATGAAAAATAAGTAAAGAGTTTTTTACCAAGAAGAAAAATCTTTATTTATAAGGTATCTTGCTCGTTAAGGTACACACAACCCGAGCTTATTGCTTCTTCTAGTGTTGAAAACCAAATAATTGTAGTATCGACTCTAAAATCATCAATAATAACTTTACCCAGCACTCCTGTAAATACATATCCTAATATATTTGCTAATCGACTGGAACTATCTATACTCATAACGCTTATTGCATAAAATTGATTAGTAGATAGATTTTTTTCTTGTAAATGTTGAGAAGACACTTTGACAATTTCTTTTTTTTCTTGAGCGTAAAAAGGAGCCAATAATACATCATGCTCTATTTTTGTATCGGGATGATGCATAACATAATCTGCGTAGGTATAAGGAAAATCATCGATTGTTTTATACAACGTAGAATTTAAATATAAATCTAAAGATAAATAATTCATTTGTGACTGCATTTCTTCAGGTATCTTTGTTTTAGGAATTTGAATTTCATAAACAATACCACATTCAGAATTTCTAAAAAAATCATAATCACCCCACAAGTCAGGATAATTTCCGTGACCAATAACCCACGATGTTTGAGCAATATAATTTGAAATTTCAGAAAATATCTGTTGAGGAGTGCGAGAGTTTTGGGAAATTTCTCGACGCATTGTTTGACAAGTATTTTGTACTTTAGTATTAGCTAAAGCAGTCTCTCTATTGGTAAAATCTTGAACGCCTAACATCGCGTGACATAGTTGTTCTTCTTCTAAAGAATTAATTGAATTATGAGTTGAAAAAATAATAGCAACAAGTAAGCCAAAACCAATAAGTGCAATAATAATAATAACGAGTTTTGTCACGCCTATATTTGCTTTTTTAGAACATAGTTTTTGTTTCACACTACCACGACTCACGTTTATGCAGTTTCACAAACACCTGCAGAATTCCAAAAACAATTTACATCACAATACTCATTTGAACCTATACATATTTCTTCTGACTCATAACCCGAACACGCTTTACAAGTATAACAGTCACCTCGACCTTCTGGTTTTGAAGCCTTTTTTGGCACCCAAAAACAATCAGTATCTTCATATGCGAAATTATTAATTAGGCATTGATTTGAATCACAACTACCTTTCGTATCGTAGTCTTGACAAGAACTAACTGTTGAGCAAGACGTACATCTTGGCGAGCCTATAAAAGGATCTACCACGTGACAATTTAAAGAAAACCACATGTTTTTTTCTGGACGTTGACTATAGTCTAAACATGATTGAATAGAAAATAAATCACAAGTTGTTGCTCCACTAAAGAAGAATGATTCAATAATATCTTCTTGGGAACCAATAATAAAGGTATCACAATAAACAGGTAAACTGTTTTCAACATTATCTAAATGCAGTCCTAATTCATCACTACCTAAACTAAATGTTGGACAAGGAACTTTATAATCATTATCTGGTGCAGAATACGTCTTCATTTCTGTTAAATTAAGCGAATTTTGCTTGTGTATATTTTCTTCATACACGCAACCTGCTTGGTTTTGTCCCCAAGCTAAATCAACCGTGACATCTTGTAATGCAAAAGGTTCTTGATCAGGATTCGTATGCGCTTGCACACCTAAAAAACAAAAATGTTCATTATTTCGTTGTCGTGAATAAAAATGTCCTGTAATAGAACCAACAAGTAAAGGTTGGGAAGAATTATTTAGCAAAGCACCAGGATCATACTTTGTTGTTGAAGAATCACTTGTAGATGAAGCATCACTTGAGGAAGTGCTATCTGATGAAGTATCGCTTGATGAATCTTCTTGAGAGGAATCTTGTGAATTATAATTTAGCGAAGAATCAAGCACTTCAACATCTTCTCCAGCTTTCCATTTGTCAAAATATTCTTGTGGGACGGAAGGTTTTTTTACACAACAAATATAGTCTTTTTTGGTTTGAACAATTGTTGACTGCATAGAAACTTTTGAATTACATTCCTCGCTTGCGTTAAGCAAAACGCCTCCATAATTAGCACAATTTTCTTGAAAATTTTGTACAGGCGATGCTGCTCGAAAAAGCGTAGGAAATAAAATAGCCAAGATAACAATCATTACTGCTATTCCAATAATAATTGCCCATGTCATATCAATAGATCCCTTGCGGGACGATAAAAAAGAAGAAGAAAAAGAAAACAAAATTGTCACCTATAATTCTCTACAACAGATTTGTTCTCCATCACAAGATCCGCCAATAAGTTTTATTTGACCGTCTGGACAGCTACCGTCAACAGAATTTATGCAATTTCCTTCATAAATACCATAAGAACAATCTTGAGATGTGGTTACATCGCTACTTGCTCCAAAAATAAGTACTGCTAAAACAACCAACACAATAAGTGCAATTGCTGCAATGATAATTACATTCATGGATAATCCTTGACCTTTTTTAGATTTAAAATTCATACAAACACCTCGTTTGATTGTACTGTAACTAAGAAAACATCATATTTAAATCTTTGTATAACAAAAAAGAAAAAAAGAAAAAATTGAACAAACAATTAGTCGTTATAAATATCACAAGCAACATAAAATTCTGCTTGAGCTGCTTGAACAGGAATTGTTTGTAAAAACACATTTTCTAAATGAAGAGGTCCAACAGTATCACCTTCAGACAAGGTATATTGAGAATCTTCTATTATTATTGTTACAGTTTCAGATTCACTATTAACGCCTAATAACTGATAATCTAAGCCACAAAGAGTTGGATTACCAGAGTAATTATAAGTACTTGTTTGTTCTGCAGAAACAGGAATTGTTTGAGTATACGTTTCAATAATAGTATACCCTTCAAAACCCATTACTACACGCATTGGAAAAAGATTTTCATCAAAAGAATTTTTTGCTTTACTAATCTTTGAATCAACAAAATACTTCGCATCTCCTGCTAAATTTTCACTAGAAGTAGCATCATCTAAAACCATCCCGGCATCATTAGGTATTGCCGTTTTATGTCCAGAAGTCGTTGTCATAATCAAACTAATAACTCCTATAATCGCTACTACAGCAACAAGAGAAATTAGTGCCAAATTATTATTTTTATCCATTTTTTAAACACCTCACAACCTTAAAAAAGTTATGTCAATTAAAAATAATACTCAATAATATATAATATGTATCGATTTTCAATAAATTTACGGCATGCAAAAACCAAGTTCTACTTTGGCATCACCAGGCGTGGGATGATAAGGAATATGAAAAATCCCTGGAGCTCCCCGCCCCACTGTTTTAGGCAAACAATCTGCAAATGATTGATTAATAATAAGATCTTGAGAGGAAGAAACATAATGGTTTAAATCAATTTGTAAACTATACGGTATGTCCCACTCTTTAAGTGTTTGTTGAGAAATATGATCAACAATCTGCTGCACATAATCACACGAATTAAGAGAGCCACAAATAACTGTATTTTTAGTACCACAATTAACTAACAAATCTTCAAAAGAAGTTTTTCCACAATTAGGAATAGAAACATCAAGTAACACATCAACATAACTTGTTGCGAGTTCATTATAGGCGTATTCTTTATACAAACTTCCTTTTGAGGAAGCAGGTTTTGATGCACTATATGAAACATATACTAACATTGCAACTGTAAGAATAACAACGATTACAATAAGACCCATTATTTCAGATTGTCCCTTACGGGCGCGTTTAGAATTCATGCTTGTACATTCCTCCTGTATGTTTGAATTTCCAACAATCCAAAATGGCTTTCGTCAGTAAGCGAATCATATAATGTTATAGGAATAATAGTCATTGTTGAAGAATATGATTGATTATCACCTATTTCATTTTCATAAATAACATATTGGGTAACATCGCCTTGCTCAGATGTTGGATACACATCTTTAATAGTAATTTTTGCATCTCCAAATTGGTTAAAATAATATTCTGCAGCAAATGGTATGTTTTGTATTGTTGTATTAAATAAACGTACTTTATATAAATCAAAACAAGACGTTTTTGCAACATCATATTCTGAGCAAGAAAGTTCGCCAAGCGAAGCAATGATTTGAGTTTGAGCAACATCGTCAAGATCGGCAAATGTTCGTGAAAGCGTTACTGTTTCTTCTTGTTGGGCGCGTGAAAAAAATATTATCCCTAAAATAATAAGAAATAAAATAACTATAACTGCAAAAATAGATTCTAAGCTTTGCATTTGACCTTTTTTTGAAGATAGCAAATATTTCATTTTTATTTTGTATTCTCTTTTTGTTTTTTTAAGTGCACATTTTTCTTTTGTTCTTTTTTATTATACTGTTTTTTATTTTCTTTTTGTTTATTTCTTTAATAAATTACAGGACATGTTCCTGAAATGTAAAGCTCTGCATTTGTTTTAGAGAGTTTTGTTGAAGCATCTTTTAATGTTTGAGCAACAGATAACGTCCAACGATTGCTTGATGAACTACTATCTCGTATAGTTTGTACATGATCAACAGGACCAGACAAATCACCAACGCCTAAAAGATCTTGACAAACATGGGAAACATGATGTGATTGATTTAGTGTTTTATTATACAATAAGGAACTTAGTAAGTAAGATTTTTTTAGGGCTTTATTCATTGTACAACGATACATATTAATGTCTTGACTAAACACTGCGGCAAATAAACTTGCTTTTCCTAAATAAGGCGCAGTGTGAGAAGATTCGTACGTGTCAACTTGATCTTCAAAGGAAGCATCATCGGTTTTTTTATCATCAAAAGCTATTGTTGGCCAATTAGTGGGAACTTGAGAACCACCATAAACACTAACCATTCCTGCACCAAACACGTCTGAAGGAATGAGTGGCTTAATATGCACCACCGTCACATCGTCTGAAGGAAGCTTGTCAAGTATGGAAAAAACATCTTGTTCTTCAAAGGCAAACACAACATAGTGCGCGTATCGTTGTGAAGAAAGAGCTTCAATATCTGTTTCATCTTCTACAATAATTTTTGTGAAATTTGTTGGGAAAACATTTAAAAAATCCCTATATGAAGTCATTAAATGATCTGAAGACGTCTCGGCGTTAGAAGAGATAGTTGATTTACTTTGTTGTTCTTGTGAAAACACATATGCAGTATCTTCGTTTGTTGCATATAAAAAAGTTCCCACATCAAAACCCAAAGACCACTTTTCTGTATAGGTAAATAGTTGATTTCCAACAAGTTCTTTTGGACCGACAATTAAATCATATTTTATTTGGTCAACAACATAGTCATTAAATCGATAATCATAAAATCCTGCTGAATCGCTACAAGTAAATGCAAGCGTTCCTTGAGGAGTGGCAAATGTTTTAACAGTTGCATCTTTTTGTGCTGAGGAAGTAAAAATTGTTTGAAAACTTTTTGCTATTGTTACAGATACTTTTGTTTGTGAAGTTTGTGAGGTTGTATTTATTGTTGTTAAAAAAAATCCAAAAATAATAACGCCAACGATTAATACAAATATCCAATTAAATTGAATACTTATTTGACCTTTTTTTGAAGAACGAGAGCGAAAAAAAAGAGTTGAACGGGGTGGTAGTGTCATAGTTACACCTCATTTGTGCTTAAAACAAGCGTTGTTCTTCCTAATCCTTGCATTCGAAATCGCGCGCGACCATTTGTTGCTTGTTTACACAACACAGAAACAGAGCCATCATCACCTAAACCATCGTCTTCTTCATCTTCATCTAAAACTATGTAAGAAGAATATCCTAAAGGGTATACAATAGAGTCACTAATTAAAAAAAGATTTGTTGACACGCCTTGCTCTAAAGAACGAAGAATAAGTTTTTTAGAAGACGAAGAAAGATCATATATACCTGTAAGAGAAATGTCAAGTTCATCGTTTGAGTTTCGTATATCTGCAATTGTTTGTGCAGAGATAAAACATAAGGTGTGATACTTGCCAGGAAATACCCATTGTTCTTGCGTTACTGAACCATAATCATTATTTCGCTGTAAAGCGGTTTGTACATCATCAGAAAAACGAATTAAATCAACTAAATCTTTATCTTGCATAACATCATTAACACCTTTAAAACCCACAAAAGATAAAATAACAATAATAAAAAGAGCAGCAATGAGAGGAAACAATAATTTTATTTGAGCAGTTTTAGCAAACATTATGTTTTACCCCCTACAACATCTTGATAAAAAGAAGAAATGTTTTTAGTTTGTATATATCCTTTTTTTGCCAGACGAGACAATACACTTTTTACATCTTCAGAAGTGAGTTTTTCTTGATGTAATAATGCTTTTAGAAGAGAAAGTAAAGCAGGCGTGTCTGATGCATACACAGGTATTTTTTTAGCAAATAAATGCATAAAAAGGTCTGGGGTGATGTGTCGAGGAACAGTTGTTGCGTGTTTTGAAAGTTGAGTTTTAGAAACATCTTCTGTGTGAGCTTTGTCAATTAGAGAAGATAATGATTTAAAAGTTTTTGAAGACGGCAAAGGAATAGAAGACGAAGTAGGTTGCTTATCAAGACTTATTTTTTCAAGAGATGGTGTATCATCTTCACTTGGACTTTTAGAAACGGCTTTTTTATTTTTTGCTTGAAAAGAAGGTTTTGAATCAGCATCACCATCATTATCTGAGGAGGATGAAAATGCGCTTAATAAAGATTTTCTTGAAGATGATCGTTCTTGAACTCGTTTAGATCTTGTCTCTTCTTGAAGCTGTTTTCTTTTTTGCATAAGTTGAGCATACTTTTGTTGTCGAGCAATTTGTTCTTTTCTTGAGAGTTCTTCTTGGCGTTGTTGTTGGGCCGTTTGTTGATAAGTTCTTTGCTGTTTATTTTGTTGAGATTTTTCTTTTTGAGAGTGATAAATAAAAGCCACACCGCCAATCATAAACAACAATCCTAAAATAATAAACGTAAGTCCTAAAAAAGATATTGATGAGTCAGTGGAGTCGGAGTCTTGAGTGCTATCCCGACAATTTCCTGAAGTTGAGCAATATTCTTCTGGTTTACAATCATCATCGCTCGTACATTCTGCTTCGTATTCACTATATCCTAAAGAAAATTGTTTACTTGCAAATACTTCGTCTCCAAAGTCACATACTACAACCCACTGGTTAAATTCTTCTGTTTTATTACTTACAAAAGCAGGATGAGAGCTTGCATCGATTGTTTGTTTGTGGGTCGTACTGTTAGTGACTGTAAATGTTTCTAATGACGCAAACCAATCTTGTTTATTTGTTGGATGCGTTGATTCAAAAAGTCCTTGAGTGCAAGTTGCATCGTATGTTGTTTGTACTTCTAAGTCAATAGTTTTAGTACTTGAAGATCCTTGACGAGGAGAAATAAGCGTAATATCTTGCTCTGCAATATCGCTTTGAGAAAGTGTAAATGGCGTTGCAACATCGCTAAGTAAAACGCTACCGTTAGTTTGTAAACCTGCAACATCACTACCTTGATAACAAAATCGCGTATCTGTTGGTGAAGATATTGGCATGGAGTAACTTGTTGATTGATTAAAGGTCGTGCATGATTCGTTGCTATCTATAAATGAATAAGATACTGTTTGCGTACATCCACTTCCTACATCTGCACAAGTTGCATTAATAAGATAGCCCGATGGTTGTTCTTGCACATCAAGAGTTATTACTGGAGGCACATCGTCACAATATAAATAATCTGCACTTCTTTGCGTAACACTAAATGATGACGAAGAGCTATTATGTCCTGCGCGATCTTGAGCATACGCAGTTACCACATAGGTGGAATTTATGTTAGTATCAATACTTGAAGGGAATTCAAAATCTAACTCATCGTCTGTAAAACTTGTCGTATAATTTTCTAAAAGAAAAGTAGTGTTTTCTTGTTCGTTAATTGAAATAATATATCGCACTGTATCATTTATTGGTTCTGCAAAGGTTACTTGCACATCAGAGCCACAATGATTTTTTGTTGAATTAAACACTGGCTGAGCCGGCTCTGTAGTATCAATATAAAAAGTAAATGTTTTAAAAAATGAATCTGCCGCTAAACAATAAATATCAATTGGATACGCACCATCATCTAAACTTACAGGAAGTTCAAACTCGTGAGTCTCATTTAAAGTAGTATTGTTTGTTATATTATCAGCTAATTGTTCATCTTCATAATCAAATACATATTTACATGCTGATAAAGTGTTAGTTTGTAGCGTAAGTGTTGGTTGTTTTTTTGAAAAATAATATTCTTGAAGATTTGCTCGAAGTGTGGTGTTTAGATGAATTGAAAAATCTTGAACTTTGGATTGTTTATGTCCTGCTAGATCATAACAAGTTGTATTAAGAGTATAATTATAAGTATCTCCGATAATAAACTCTTGAGAAACAAAATTAAACGCCTTATTATATGAGGAACTAAAATCAAAAATACTTGTTGCTTTTTGTCCAGTATACAAATCACTTGTTGGTTGATAATTTGGTGAAGGATTTTGTAAAAAATCATATGAACACAATAATAAATCTTGAGATGTTGATACTATTTTTTGAGTGGTAGAAATATTTAAAATATCAAAAATGGTTTGAGGTTGTGCTTGCGAACTAAAACTAACCCCTGAAGAATCATACCCTATATAAAAAGGATTTGCATGATATGTATAATCTCCATCTTGGCCTGTTTGACAAAGTAATAAATAATTATTATTTGTTTGAAATGAATCAGAAGTAAATTCCTTTGCAACTAAATAAGTTTGAGGTTCTAAGTCTGAAACATCATCAGATGAACTTACAACTAATAACTCGTGAGTGTGTGCTTGCTCGTCTTCTCCTAATTCGTCATCCACACGAATAGAAGTTGGTAAACTAAAAAGGTCTTCTTCATTTAATATTCCTAATTCTAACAACTCATTATTTTCTACTAACCGACAACGAGATTCGTGTTCTGTTTGAAAAGTAACATTAAAAGGTGTTTGGTTCCTTACCGCACTGTCTTGAGATTGTGAAGCGTAAAAAGTATTAGCAGGCGAAGTAATCCATGCATCCATAGGATTTGATTCTACTTCGAATGCTTTAGTAAATGTTTTTTCATTCCCGTCTGTATCTTGTGACGTAAGCTCAAATTCATACTCTCCATTAAATAAATAAACTTGAGACATACAAGTAAACGAACGATTATAATCATCTTCTTGGACACATTGAGCAGAGTATACCTTTTCTGAATCTAAAGAAACAATTTCTGAAGCAAGTATGGTAACTGGAGCGTCATGCATTTCAAATTCTACTTCAAAAAAAGGTATTGGCGAATAAGAACTTGCAACTGTTGTTGAAGCAAGAACAGGCGATAGTGAGAATAAAAGAGCCAAAGCTAAAAAAGAATAAAGCAGTAACTTTTTTTTTAGCTGTGTATTCACCCATTCACCTCTTTTTGTAAAATAAAATAATTATAATCCTTCGTTAGTATCTCCTATCGTTGTTAAAATAATAGTAGGCTCATCAAATGTTGTTTTTCGAAGTCTCATGTTTACTGAAACAACTTCTCCTGTGTTGCCTAATTCATCTTCTGCCCACACGTGTAAATGTTTATTTGAGTATTGTTGTGCATTAAATGTAGCCAATTTAGTATACTCTTCTTCATCTGAAAAAGAAACAGGGGAACTAGATTCTAAACAATAAGTCGAAGGGTTAAATTCATCGCCTAACGCTAAACCACTACCAACACAATATCGTATCATTTTGCAACCAGCATGTACAACCTCTGGCTTATCAGTACAATTTACAACAAATGTTCGTTCATCGGCCCAGTGTACCGATTCAGAGTTATCATGGTAGATTTGCGGAGGCGAATCATCAATCTCAGGATACTCTTCATTAAAATCATCATCTTCATACACAACATCTTTATGATATAGTGTTACTTGAGGTCCTTCTTTATCAATTACAAAATTAATAGAATCTGCTTCTTGATTTTGTGTTATTGTATCATCTTCAAAGTCACAACTTGTATAATAATGCACATAAGTATTGTCATTAGTTAAAGTCAAAGGAACACTTGCTGTGTGTGTATATGTTCCATCACTGTTTTGAGAACTTTGATCAAAAGAATACTGTCCTTGAGTTGTTATTTTTTCTTGGTCAAAAGTACAATTTCCTGGTTGTTGCGTGACAATTGAAAATTCATCCACGTCATCAATTGAAGAGAAAAAGTCTGCGTGAGGACTTGGATTAGTAATACTTATGTCGCCATCTATGGTAATGCTCGTTGTATTTTCCACAGTATTTCCTGCTTCATCTGTGCAAGACAATTTTGCTTGATACAAACCATCTTCAAGGTTTTGAATCTGAATAGATTCTTCGCTGGTTTGTTCAAAAAAATAGTGCCAATTATTAGGACTACCCATTTCTTGATTGGATACTTGTAGTTCGCAAGTAGATGGTTCTGATATCGTAAAATTATATTCTAAAATACTTCTATAAATATCCCCTTGCAAAATTTGTTGCGAATACAGTTCATAAGAAATATCCAAATCAGGATTTTGCGTATCTAAATAAATTTTCGCAGTGTTAAGTTCTTCTTTATTTTGAGCATCGTCTTGGGCGTAATAGAGCAACAAATATTCTCCTTGCTCAACTGCGGATTCTTCATTTTGCTCTTGTAAATCATCAACAAGATCATCAAACGATTGTATTGGATATAATTGATATCCCTCGTCTACACAATCTTGAGCTCGTTGAAGAATAGGCATTTGAGAACTTTGAGCATCATCGTGTGTTGGTGAATCTGTTTGTGTTTGTTGTCTTTGGCTTAAATCGTATTCAGAATTAACTTCATCATCAGGAGGCGTATTTTCTTCTTGTGTTAGATCTTCTTGATGTTCAACAAGTAAATTCCTACAGGATAAAGAATCTGTTGTAATAGGAATTAAGCTAGCATATAATTTAAGACCCTTATCAGAAAACACATTATCAGAAATAGTATAGTCTAAATTTTCAAGTGTTTGTAAACTATATGTTGGTAAATTATTTGAGTTTTGATTAGTGTTAAGAACTAATTTTGTTCTTGGAGCACTATTATCTGTATAACAAAGTTCATCACTTGAAGACCGACAATCATCTTTAGTTACTCTTTCTAATTGTTCGTTAGTATTTTTTACACAATAGCCTTCTTGAGAAGTATCTCCTGTTTGAATCCATTGACATGTTGTATAATTAAAATAATCATTACTTTCTTGAAGTTGTTTATTTGTCCCTAAAACTGCTTCATCGTTAGCATACAAAATATCAAAGGAAGAATTTTTAGCCAAAGAAAGTTTTCCTACACAATCTTCTTTAGTGTCATAAAAAAAACAACCCATGTCTTCTTTATCAATACAATTTGAATAATAAGTATCACGAGAAATTCCTAAAATATCTTTTGCAACAATTTTTTCTTTATCTGTGTCTTCTTCATTAGTATCTGCAAATAATCCTCGCTGGTTAAAATAACAATTTTCTCCATACGCTTGACAAACCAACTCATCAGCATAACCAGTCACAGAATCATCTGCTAAAAAACAATCTTGTTGAGTAACATTTGTTGGTCGACAAACCCCCGTTTTTAAATCATCATCAATAACAGACCATTCACATCCCGAATCGTGATTTTCTTCGTCTGTAAATTTATAACAACTATCCACTTCACAAGAATCTTTGTTTGTATAATCATAACAAGTTTGTATATTATTACAAGTAGAATATACTTTTTGTGTAGCAAATGGCGAATCAATATAACAAAGTCCTTCACCGTTAGAAACATCAGGACCTGAACCTTCCAAATAGACTAAATCTGAACAACTTGTTTTTTTACCATCATACATCACGTCTAAATCATAATGACCAAAAAGTCCAAAAAAACCATTGCACGCAACACATGGAGCTTTAGGTTTACATTCGGCACCAACATCTGTACTTGTTTCTACGCAAGTTTCATCAGCATCACATTCTTGTCCAAATAAAGATAAATTTACCAAACCTTCATCATTTTTACAAGATTGCGGAGCGTAGGTTCCTGAGGTAGTTTCTAAACAATTTTTTCCCCCAACATGAGAGGTCATACAATATTCAACACCTGTATTAAAGCAAGGAAGTTTTTCTTCATCTTCAAAGGCGCAACGAATATTGCCAGCATCATCTTCTAAGCACACATTATAACAATAAGAGGTCTCTGGCTTAAGTTTATTTTCAAAAGTATATGTATATACATCATTTGGAGAAGAAAACAAATCACTTCCCGAAATTTGTTGAGTATATGACGTCCCCCCACAATGGCCTTCAGAACCGGATTCTTCACACATCATAACTTCATAACTAACAACATCTGATTTACAAGCGTCTTGAATTTTCCAACGAAGTTCAACATTGTTTGTTCCCTGTTCATACCATATTCCTGTTTGGTTTTCTTCAGGTAATCTATTTTGAGCAGAATATATAGAAAAAACATTTTTTGTTAAATCTTGTTCACTAAATAAAGGAGTGTTTAAAAATATTGGTTTGTTTTCTACACATTCACCACCACACACATAAATATTATTTTCACAATCGCTAGGACAGTTTTCACAATCAGATAGAGTGCATATACCATCACAATTAGGAAGGCAATTCGAAAAATCATAAGCACAACCAGAACAAGCCACTTCACCATCATCGTCTTGACTAAATTGTGAAAACAAATTACAACTAAGATTATCTAAAGGGTCTTCAGACTCTCCCCTTGGGTCAACAAAAAAAGGTTCACCATCTACTATTTCACACTGTTCGCCTGTTGCTTGTAATTGATTATCACCGCATTGACTACTTGTTGTTTGAGGCGCGCAAGTTTGAACTTCAGAGGGTTTATTTTCATTATTATCACATGTTTGATTTTCTCTCCAAACAGTCCTATTTTGTATCCAAGCACCTGCAACTTCTTTACAATCACTCCAATCAGAATAATTCCACACAGGATTACATACTTCGCGTTTATATAAACAATCCAAGGTAAAATTTAATTTAGCGTCTTCATGTAATGATTGCGTATGCGTTAAGGAAGTACACTGATATAAAACCTCATCGTATACAAATGTTCCATCAGTAGAAGCGATAATTTCAAATTCATTTTGACCATCCATAATTCCTGGAACTTCATTTATGTGATAAAATCCCTCATCGTCAGCTTCAACAGGGCTACTAATGGAGCCTTCAATTATCATTGCACCTTCTAAAGAAACGACCTCATTTCCTGCAAGATCAGGGTTATTAACAAGATTTGCAAAAATATAACCAGATACATCATGATAATTATCTTGAGAAGTAGGATTACACACTACGTCACAAGTAAGTGAATCTCCAAGAGATTTAAATTCATACTCTTCATCAGCGCTTTGACTTGCTGCTTCACAATATTTTTTAAAAATTTGTGTAGAGTCTTCACCAAAAGATTTTGGTTGAGTACCATCACAACAACAACCAGTTTCAAAACCTTCAGACAATAAAATAGCTTCATCAAGAGTTGTAGCATCCTGAACATCAACAGGTAAAAAACCAGAAGAACACTCTCCCTCGTCTAAATTAACAAGATAATCGGATGAAGAACTAACAGGACCTAAACAAAACTCATCTGCTAATACATTTGAAGATAAACTAATTACAAAAATTGCAATACATAAAACCAGGAATAATTTTTTCATACTCAACACCCTTTTTTGATAGTGATAAAGCTACATCTTTACAAGACACACCTGTTGGTTTTAAAGAATGACTCTTTATAAATATTTCGTGTAAAGAGGATAAAAATAAGTAATTAAAACAAAAACCTGGCCAGCCCTATCCTGTTACAACAAATCAATCATTGCTCTTCCCAACCAGAACCAGTACACTCAAAACCATCAACAGTCGCGTCATTATTTAAACAAAGAGAACTAGTAAAAACATCGCGACAATCAGAAAAATCTTCAAAACAAGGATAAATAATTCCATCTAAACTTAGCAAACGATTATCTGAAACAATATCACCAGAAGCCACAAGATCACCAGCAATACACGTCCAATCTCTACCATTATTTTTATACAAATCTGATTGTGAAAAATAATCATCTTCATCATCACAACAGCGATCTATGTTATAATCATCATAAGGCTGCAAAGAATTACCAAACCAATTAGGAGTTATATTTTCAAATTCAGCAAGAAAAGACGTATCAGCCCACGTATCATCACCAAATGTTTGTAAAAGTGCAGTAGCACACGTACAACCTATTGCTGTTGTTTGAGATTCATAACTATTCCCCTCCTCATCGCAACCAGCGCTATTATCATTTGTTGCTCGACAGACAAAATAGTCGTTATTATCAGAAAAAAATAATTCTGCAGAAATGCCTTGACATTTTTCATCAGCATTTAAAGACATCTTGCATTGAGTAACATCATGATACGAACACTGACCAGAAGTTTCATCACAAGTTGCATAACATGAAAAGACCTCAGATGTAGTGACAGGATCAATTTGTAAACCTTGTGAATTCCAACCAATATCAACACCTTGCTCACTTCCACACAACCCTTCATCTAATAAGTCAATATACTCATCATCAACTTCTAAACTTCTATCTTTTTCAAAAGAGTTTTGCGAAGAATAATTATAACACATTACATTATGTTCATCAATAGATTCTTTTAAAACAAAATTTTCTCCACAAGAACTTCCCTGTATTTTTTGACTTTGTGAAAATCCAGGTCCTTGACAGCGAGCAAATTGTTGACCATCCAAATCCAAATTTTCATATTGTTCTTCAAAATCATTAAAGTCATTACAAACTTGTAAAGATTCTCTTGTTATTGTTACATCTCCAGAACAAAAAGCACCTCTTGAGCCGCTACATTCTTGAGAAATTGCAAGTGAAAGAATATCATTAAATGAGTTATCAGTAGAGGAAATTTCATAATCATCATACGTTTCTAAACTCGAAGAACCATCATTTGATTCTACCAATAAATGAGAAAAATAATCCCAGTCTTCATAGTCATTTGGTGCACAAGTGATAAAATCATCACCATGAATTGAAAAACACTTTTGATTGTTTGAATAAAATTTTCCACCTTCTAAAAGGGAAGGGAAACTATTAGGATCACAACAGACGTGAGGGGATTGTAATAAGTCGCTATTATCAGGATCTAAAACTGTTAGTAAAGGATAGGTATCAGTTGCATAATCTTGCACATCAAAATCATAACCACCATCATACCCGTGCGGCAAACATTGCGCGACGTACACGTCTTGAGTTAATACTTCGCTTGTAAACGTTGGCGATGTTGCTAAGTCATCATTTTCAAAAGTTGTTTGATTTTGTTGTACATAAAATTCTATCAAATGTTTTTGAGGCGAAGAATCATCAGCAGTACTAAAAAACTGTTTTGTAAATTTTCCTAAAGACAAGTTAAACGAAGAATAAAGAGAGTGATTAGCCACAAAAAAGACATCATCTGTGGAGTTTATTCTAAAGTCTTCTGTATTATCTTTAAAGACATACGTAGAAATGTGCCCGCCTAAAAGTGTTGAAGGCTGCGAGCGCGACGCATTAACAATATACTTATCTTCAATGGAGGCAAAGGAATTATTTACATCATCATATTCATTTAACAAATTTAAATGGGCTTCTGGCAAGTCAAAGACTAAAATAGAAACGTTTTGAAAATCAATTTGACCAAACTCATCACGTAACATAACTAAAACATCATGCACGCCAATATCTTCAACAGTTGTTGGAATACTTGCTGATTGATTTGTTTGTTGATAAAGCGACGAGTTCATCCATGTAGGTACTGTTTCTTGTGCGTTACTTGAACTACCAAATTCCTTTTGGTCAATTGTTCCATTATCATTAAGATTAAACACGTCAACACAATTACTTGTTGAGTCAAGCTCAATACACTTTTGTAAATTAGCTTCATCTTCTTGACAACATTGCCAATCAACAATAGTTGTATACTCTTGACGCCAACCACCATATTGAAATTCGATATCATCAAGATCAGGGTCTATTCCAGAAGGTTCAAGCTTTATTGGTTTTCCTGCAACGAATTGGTAATCAATTGGTTTATCAAATAATACTAATTGCGTCCCTTTTTGACGCAAATAATCAAGAACGGGCGCTCGTTGTTGCACGCCAATATTAAAATATAATGATTGATCACCTACTTGTGAAGCAGAATCTTTTATACGTAATACATTATTTGTTCCAAGAACAATTTTATCATCATCAACATATTTTTCTTGTTCATACTCAACAACAAAAGATTTTTTGTAATGCCTATTCATCGTAGTTGTCGTGTTCCAATCAGTACGTAAATCAAATTCAGGATTTCTTACAAATTCAGAAAGTAAACTTGTTGTGTAATAATAAAGGTGTTCTAAATCATAATCAAATTTTTCAAAAAAATCCGCATAAGCAGTTGTCGTTTTTCCTTGAATAGTTATTACAAAAGGATACCTTACTTGAAAAGAAATTCCTTTAGGTTTTTGAAACGCGCTAAATACTTCAATTGCTGATTCATTAACCCGCATATTTGCCGCGTTACTTTCAAAGACACTAAAGTTTACACAAGAATTTAAATTATTTTTAATATACGTGTCAAGTTGACGTTGCAAGGAATGATTGTTTTGTGCAGAGTCATAATAATAGGGACTGCAAACTGCAAGCGAAGAAACATTAAACGCGTTAAGACCATCATAAGAACAAAGAGGAGCCATGTTGTTTGTTCCCATATATCCGCTTCGTTGCACGCGATCATCACTACTTCCTCGACAACCACCATTATCTAAGGATAAACGAAATTTTGTCATGTAATCAATAAAATGAGTTTTTGGTGTGGGATACCACGAGTCTTGTTCTTGAGCATTACTAAGATCTATAAAACTGTTAGTTTGAGTAAGTGAAGAATCATAATCATATACGTTAGAACAAGAAACATCTGCAAGCACACCCATACTCACATTTCTTTTTTTAGGAGTATATGTTACATAAGAGCCCGATTCTCCTTCTTGAGATTTATATTGATGTGCTTTTTCAACGTATTCATGATACAGTATGGGATGTGTAGATGAATTAGTAAGACCTCCTTGATAATCATAAATTACACCTCCTTGTTGTGCAAGAAGAATAATTCCTTCGTTTGCAACACGATTCACACAACTTTGTACATATGTTCTAAGAGCAGTTTGTTCAATTTGAGATTCAAGATTTTCTTCGGCGATGTTTTGAAAAGAAGATTGTTGCAAAGATTGTTGCACAAAGGAAATAAAAAGAACACTAAATAAAAGTAATAATCCTACAACAACAAAAACAGCAACTTGACCTCTCCTCTTCATATCCTCTAGCAAGGAAGAAGACTTTTTAAAGATTAGGATTACATGACCTTATGTAAAATAACATACATTAGTATATTTTCTTGTGGCTTTCTTTTTGAAAAAGACAAGAAGAATTTTTAAATTGGTACGTATAATCGCTGATTCAAACAGAGTAAACACGTGCCAAAGGCACTGATTATATTGAGCAATATACGTTTTTATCCAATTTGAAACAGAGCTAATAAAAAGAAAAGAAAAAAGTAAAAAAATTAAAGCGTATAAGACGCCATATGCTTAAATAAATAAACAAATAATTAAAAAAATAGTAAGAAAATAAAAAAGCTCAAAATATACAAAAATATTTATTTAAAAACAATACTTGCAAAACTTACTGTGTTTTTGTAATCACCAGTTACATCGCCTGAAAGATATGCTTGTTCTACTAACACTTGCTGAGGAGAAATTAAACTAAATAACATATCAACAGCGCTCTGTGAAGAAATTGGAACAAGAGTTTTTTGCAGCACGCGAGTAAATTCTTCATGATCAAAATTTTTTAGTGAAGAAAATAATTGCGAATCAATATCTAAAATGTGTTTAGGCACATCTTCTGTAAACGGCACATATTTGAATTCTCGCCCGTACTGGGTAAAATTATTTACTACAATAAAGGTTGCTTGTTTGTTTTGTTCAATTAATGTTTCTTTAATATCTAAAGCTAATTCTTTAAGATTTGTTTGAGGAGTAACAAGCAAAGGAGCTATTTTTATATGTTTTTTTTCTTCACCATGAACATATTGAATAAAAGGTATTTGTACCTCAAGAAGCGACTCTTGGGCGTGAAGCTCATCATTAATTGCAATGTGTTCTTTTGCAACGAGCGCTTTTAAAAATTCTTGATCAGGACGTACTTCACCCATAGGAAGTTGAAACGTTTGCAGTGTTGTTCCTGCACCTGTTGAATTTTGCGCGCAACCAATAAGAACATAGAGAGGTTCTTTTACGTGTTGTTGAGCAAGTTCATTATATGCCCACGCCATGCACGGTCCTGCAACCTCATAACTTGCGTGAGCAACGATGAGTGCTTGAAGAGGCGTATTGGTTACATTTTTTACAGGAAGCGCTCCAGGCCCTCTATCCCCTATAAATAAATCTTCTATTTGTTTTTGTAAAAATTGGGGGTCTGACGAGTAATGGGTTTTTGTTGCGATTGGAAGTCTCATATCAACTACGCAAGAAAACAATCTTAATAAAGATTACGAAAAAATATTAAAAAAAGAAGAAAAACTAAACACGCGTTTGAAGTGCACCGGTGTTAGAACTATCATTGTCTGAAGAAAAAACATCATCATCAATGTCTAAAGGAGGTACGTTAGAACAAGAGTCGTGATTTAATTGACTTGATGAAAAATTACAACTAACAGTACCATAAGGGTGCGTTGCGTTCCAAAATTCACAACTTTGATTGTTATATCTATATATGACATCATCCTCTATTTGTTCACAATATTCTCCGAGTTCAAGCACACCATTGTTTGGTGTTGAGTCAAACAAGTTTGAATAATCTTCATCTTCTTTACTAGTAAAATCAGGAAGTAACACAATATCTTTCCAGTTAAAGTCCGGCCAAAATGTCATGTATTCTCCATACACGTTTTGCGCAGCTACAGCACCGTCATCCGGATTAGATACTCTTTCTTTAAACAAAATACTAAATTGTTGAGTGTTTTCATTTCCTGTAATAAATGGTCGGGCGATAAAATCAGAAGGCACTCCCGCGCCAATAAATGGTTCGAGCGTTTTTTTAATAGATGGAAAATTTCTATACTCTACAACGAGCTGTTTAAGATTATCTGTTGATTGTTGCACACCTTCTTGCACTGCAATAATTTGTTTTTGTCCACGCGAACGCATTGCAAACACATCAAAGTCAGCATCGTTAATTGTTATAGGTAGAGTTGTTTGTGCATCAAAAACTCCAGTATCGTGAAGTCCAGAAGAACTTGTAAACCACTGGTTTAATAAGTCTTTAAAGTCCTGCCATAAAGCGTTAAAAAATCCAGTCTTCGTAGCAAAAATACCGTTAAAATCATTATCGCTAGTTAGTTCTTGGGCGATAAGTAATATATTAAAGTCAGGATTATAAGATAATCGTACATCTAAACTACTCGTAGTTTCAAAATCATCACATACTTGATAAAAGGTTTGTGGTGTTGTGGTTGATTGCTCTACAGAATTACACCATGTTGTAATATCTTGATCATCATTATTACTTGTAAACCCTGTCAAGTCTTGACTTGCAAAAAGCAAATGTTGTTTTATTGAACTTAAAAATTCACTAGCAGTATAATCTGAAGAATGACTAAGCGCAACAAGAGAACTCACATCATCATTTTCATCATAAAGTGTTAAAGTACAAAATGTTGTGATATTTTCTGAAGTTAAATCTTCTAAATGTGATTGTTCATGAAGATATATTTCTTCAGGAATAAAATTTTGCACATCTTCACACACTAAATCAAACGAGTAACGTTCAACCACGCCATCATCTTGTGAAGCAATTGTTAAATTATATAATGATGAAAGCATAATAGTTGCTACAGGGTAATCTTCGACAGGAATCCACGCACCATGGTCTGAGCAAATATGTGTTCCTTTCACAACAAGAGGATCCACAGTAGTTTGTACTAAAGAATTATCTTGATTAAAAGTTTTTCCATCAAAACTTTGTTTAAGGTCGTAATCCTCATTTCCACAAAGCAAATATTCTCCATCAAAAAATAATAAGTTATCATAATTTTCTTCGTTAAGACGTTCACCTACAACTTCGTCGTCCATGACAGGATTACCATGAAAACATCCGCCCTTAGCATCAGCCCAGTATTCTCCACCTAATTGATTGCCTGCGGTTTTGAAAGGAATATAAGTATCATCTCCACAACATGCTCGACCAGTCCAGTCAAAGCTTGCTTGCGCCTCACACGCATACCAATATTCGCCAGTTTTATCAATTAACTCATTTGAAAAATCTTCATCAAACCAACCTTTGTCAGTTTCACCATCAAGATTACTAATCCACGAACCAAAGTTTCCTGTACAATAATGCGTCGGAGTATTTGTTGTTAAATCAGAATCATCTTCACTTACAAAGAAGTTATCTACTGCAATAGTTGCATGGCCATTTTCAGATGTTTTAAATTTAACAGCTTTTATCAAAGACATGTCAAAATTGGAAGGACAAGATTGAGGTAATTCAAATACTGCATGGTGCCAACGCATCTGTGATTGTCCATTTAGCAAACTTTTTGAAAGTTTCCCTAAAGAACAATTATTATCATTATTATCTACTAAATACACAGACGTATAAGAAGCAAAATCTTTTGTATTAAAAGCAATATCAAATTCTAAATAATCAAATGTTTCAATATTTGTTTGTTGTTCATAAATTAATTTATTTTTAGGTGAAAAAGTAAAATAAAAAATCCCATCATCATCTTTTGATTGAATTGCAACCATATCTTTTAAAACACCATCCTCAAAAGTATCAAAATTTTTCAATGTATGTAATGTTCCTCCTTTTCCATAAAACCCTAAATTATTTTGATTCCCGCTCTCAGAGAATAAAGAAACATCTAAATTATTATTACACGTTGTATAATCAGTACAACATTCTGAAATTCGAGCTTGACCAGAATGACTATAACAAATAAATGCTTCAGGAAGAGTTAAATCGCCAAGAGCCAATGCTTGAAAATTTGGTTGCCAACCACTATTTGCTAAACAACAGGTTTGGCCAACAATAGACCCGGAACAAATATATGAAGATGTTGTATCTGCTGGGATATAGTCGCCTAAAATAGAGTGACACGTTTCTTCATCTAACTCCTCACCCTCTTCAAGAAGTGGTAAAGGCGCGCTTATATATTCAGGATCAGTAATAGAATCTTGTGCAACACAACAAACCTTATCTCCTCCAAGAGTTTCACTTGTTTGGGCATAATCACCTGATAAACAATAATGAGAAGAATCTACTAAATGACCAGTATAAGATATTTCATCCCTTTCAAAATCAATATCTGAACAAGAACCTTCATATGAACCAGACTCCATTAAACAATTTTCTAAATTATCTCCACAAAAAGATTTCTCTTGAAAATCAGTAGTTTCATCGGTTTCTGCATCACTAGAATCTAATGAAGAAGTATCACAAAAAATACTATCACCATTTAATGCAACACACAATTCTCTTGTAATGTTAGCTTTACAAGAGCTATCATCTATATTATTAACAAAATCAGAAATAGAATTAAAATGACCTTCATCATCAGCATCTAAAACACTTTTTTTAGCTTTACAATTATATTCTTGGTCTCCTTCATAACAAACAGTTTTAAAACCTTCATCATTGCTTTCAAATGAAAATGTTGCTTGAGAATCACAATAAAAATTGGCTGAAGAATTTGTTTCAAAAAAGAAATTAACGTCATCTGCTAAAACATCTTGACAAACACCATCTTCAGCAAATAAAGGAGCTAAAGCATTTAAAGGGTTAGTACAAGGAAAGCCCTCGTTTGCTGTTGTTGAAAAAGAAAAATTTTCTCCATCTGCAATCGCAATTCCAGTTGGACGATTTGCACCAGTTGCGTTACAATAAAACCATTCTTGACCATTTGCAATATAATCAACACCAGCAACAGAATGAATGATAAAAGAATTAGGACCTTCTTGAGCATCCCACCATCTCCAAGCAGGAGTATAGTCAGAATAAACCAAATTATTCCATAAAGTATATTGGTATTCATCAGATAACGAAGAATCTACTAAACCATAAAAACTATCATTTGCACACAAATATTGTTGATCACCAGTAGAAGAAGAGGTTCCAACATACCCAAGATCTCCACCATTTAAACTAATTAAATTAGCATCATCACCACAACACCCATCAGAACCATCTTGAATTTCTTCCATGCCTTTATTAACATCATCTGATGATTTTTGAATATCCGTATTATGACAAAACGCAGACTCACTTCCGCTTTGTGCGGAACAATATTCTGCTTCAGACTCCCATTCATGAGAAGACATATTACAAACATATCCACCTCTAGAATAAGCTGTACCATCAGTATTATAATCATAACCACAACAATAATAATCGCCGTCTTCACCTAATTCGGATTCTGCAGAGGGTAACCAGTGATAACCATAATCTTCACAAATGTTTTTATGTTTTAAAGCAAAATTTTCAATCAAATAAGGCGAATTAATTGGAAAATCTGCATCTTGAAAAGTAAATTTTGCACCTGTATGGGAAGATGAAGAATCCGCTTGAAACTCCATAACAAAAAAAACAGCATAAGCACCAGGTTCTATATTTTTTTCTGATATACCAAAGTCATATGAGAAATGGTCTTCTGAATTGATATGATTGTTTTTTCTTGAAGCAAAAGCAAGATTTGAACTAAAAAGAACATTACAATCATCAAAAATATTGTCTGTTTTATTTACTGAACAAATATAAGCAGTTAAAAAAGCATCTGAAAATTTTTCTTCATCAGCCAAATTATTTTTTCGTTGAGTTATATCAATTGAAGGTCTAAACTTAACAGTATATGTATCACCCTGAGTTCCAAGATAATAAACATATTGTCCAATAATAGCTCCTTCTGAATGAGAATTTGTATCTATTAACGCATAATGGTCGGATAAATCATCAAAATCAGAATCAACATCAAAATAATCATTAATATCCATGCCTTCAAAAACATCATAAGATGAAGAATTTCCAAAGGAATATTGTAACACCGCGTTTTGTCCGCTTGTATCCCGCACGCAACCTTCTCCATTAATACCTGAAATACCAGTAGTACTTTCACAATTTTTAAAAGATGAATCTTCATTAACACTAATTTTATTACTATAACTTGTATCTAAAAAACCACTAGAAAGATGATAACCTTGCGTGGTAGAATAAAACTTATCACTCACCCCCACATAAAAACCTGAATTTATATTATCGGTAACTCCAAGAAAAGACACATCAGTCCAAGCAAAAGCATATGTATCATCAGCACTCACACTCACAGAACTTATCACTAACAATAATATCGCAAAAACGAACAGAATACTTAATTTCTTAGTAATCATAACACCTCACAACACATTTTCACGAAGCATCATTTATAAATATTTCTTAAAAAAACATCAATAAAGTCTAACAAGCGAAGCATTGTCAAAACCTTGTTATTGAATTTCGCGAAAAACGGTCTGTATGAATCAACCGTTTTTCTAATATTACTTCAAGGCAAAGCAGACTTTATCGATAATTAAAGAAACTACAACTCTTTGTACAATTCTTCTCTATCTGATGGTTTTCTAAGTTGCTCAGGACGAGTTGCTCCACTCACTAAAAAATAACTTACTTTTTTCTTTTCGCATAACATCTTATTTTGACTCATTCGTCCAAGTAATTGTGCTTTTCGTTGTAAAGAAGCTGTTTGCAACTCAACATAACTCGTAATTACACAAATACGTTTATTTTTGCATTCTGCAAGGAAAATATGGTTTAGACCGCTTCGTCGTTGGTGAATAAAATCTTTTTCAATTTCTCCTTCGTTAAAATATATGTGCGTGAGCCCACCAAATAAAGAACTCATTTTAGTGCCTAACCCTATTTTGATAGTAAACTGTTTAGGCACTTGTCGAGGTTTATCCAAGACCACGCCAAAAAATACCTGCAAATCTTCAGATTGAAAAGAATGTAAATCTTCTAAGCTTCGTTTTTTTACATCAACAAGAGAATATACTAAAACGAGTTGAGTAATTCCTAAAGTAAGTGCTCGCGCTATAAAAGTATCTTCTTGACCTGCGCTTACAAAAACAAATTCTTTCATCAACAAAGCAAATCGTCAAATATTCTTAAATGTTGGGTTTTATAAATAAAGACTTATTTTCAACAAATATGAGAGAACGAGTTCAAAAAATTATTGCACAATCAGGACTGTGTTCTCGGCGTAAAGCTGAAGAACTTATCCAACAAGGCGTTGTTAGTGTTAACGGTGTACGCATCACTATTGGCGACAAAGCAGACGCTCAAACAGATACTATTTGCGTGGGTGATAAACCAATCATTCTTGAAGAAAAAGTGTATTATATGCTTAATAAGCCTAAAAATTACATTACCACCAATGATGACATGTATAAACGAAACAAAGTAACAGATCTCGTTCCTAAAAAACCTCGAGTATTTGGTGTTGGCCGTCTTGATAGAGACGCTTCAGGGCTTTTAATTCTTACCAACGATGGAGATTTTGCGCAACGAATTCTGCATCCAAAACACAAAATCAAACGAACATATATTGCTATTTTAAAAGAACCTTTTAACCCTAAGGATTTAAAAAAATTTAAAGAAGGTGTTCTTATTGACAAAAGGAAAGTATTTGCCAACGCAGTCATACTTGAAAAAAACATCATCGCAATTACTCTTCACGTAGGTTTTCATAAAGTGGTTAAGAGATTATGTAAAGAAATTGGTTATTATGTTAAACACCTTCACAGAACGCATATGGGTAATTTAGCAGTAGATGTTGAGCAAGGAACATATCGTGAACTTGACAAAAAAGATATGAAAAAAATTTTTGAAGAACCTCATATTACTAAACAAACATTTATACAATGAACTCCTCAGGAATTTCACACGTTCTTGATACCATTCAAGAAGCTATCGACACGTTTTCTTTATGTACAAAAAAAGATTCTATTTGCGTTGCTTTAAGTGGTGGAAAAGATTCAATGGTTTTACTGGATGCAATGCACACGCTTGGTTACACGGTTACTGGACTGTTTATTGATGAAGGAATTTATCCCTATAGAAAAACATCTTATGAAGACAGCGCTCGTTTTTGTAAAGAAAAAAATATACCTTTACGAGTTATTAGTTTTAAAAACGAATTTGGCTTTACCATGGACGAAGTAGTTAGCCTAAAAAAATATCATCCTTGTACAGTGTGTGGTACACTTCGACGATATCTTCTTAACAAACATTCTATGCAATTTGATAAAATCGCTACAGGTCATAATATTGAAGATGAAGCAACAACAATTATGATTAATATGTGTCGTGCAAATACAGATTTATTTTTTAGATTGGGAGCAAAAAATAATCCGCAGGAGTTATTTACTCAAAAAATCAAACCATTATATTTTTTAGATGAAAAAGAACTTGTTACCTACATAAAAGAAAAAAATATCAAGATTGATTCAGGTGTTTGCCCAAATTCAGCAATTTCTTATCGGTGGACTATAAAACATCGACTTCGAGAAGAAGAAAAAACAAATCCTGCTATTAAAAAAAATATTGTTCAAACATATAATAAGGTGTTAGAACACCACCAAGAAAAAAAACATAAAGAACAAGCTCAAATAAATACATGCAAACGATGCAATCAAGCAAGTCAAGCAAGACTGTGTAAAACCTGTCAACTTGTTGAAAAAATACAAAAAGATTTACATAAATAAATGCAAAAAAACAAAAAATTATTCTAATATTTTTAATACACCAGAGCGTATTTCATACACTTCACCCATTGCTCGAAGAGAAAGCACAACATCTTCAGCACCATCACCAAAATATTCAATGATTTCTTGAACAGTACAACCGTCTCCAGTATCTTTTTTTCTAATAAAAGCTAGGAGATCATCGCCTTGAATATTGCCGGAAAATTCTTTTGAAACATTTAATTCTTCATTTGAATCATCATGTTCTGATTCGACAACTTCAGGTGTTGTTGGTTCAGATGGTTGATTTTTTAATTGAGATTTTCGATAAGAAATCCAAGCAGGTGTTTTTTTTAACTGTTTATTTGTTAAAATATCTGCTGCGATAAAAAGAGTATCTTCGGATTTTCTTGGTTTTCCAACAAGTAAAACAGGCTCACCAACTTTAAGATTTGCCACATGTTTTTGATTATTAAAATCAACTACTAAGATACTACCTGTTGCATCATCAACAATACATTGAAAGGGAGTTGGTTTTTGTACAATAAAACCAATAATATTAACTTTAAGAATTTTTCTGCCTTGAGATGTTTTTACAAAATTAGGCTTCCAACCTTCTTGAACCACATAGTCGCCACTAAGAAGTTCTTTTACACTACATAATTGTGCTGTATGTCTTTGAAATGTTTTTGAAGGCGTAGATATCATAATCACAGTAAGTACTACTTATTTATGAATGTTGTTATATGAGCTTTTTTAATAAAAAAAGAGATAAATATAAAATTATTTATTTATAGAGAAAAATCCTCTTCGTGGTGAAAAAATATCACCTGCGCGATTTAGTTTTTGAATAACTTCATCAATTTTTGCTTCATCAAGACCTTTAATTTCGCATGAGCGAACAATTTCTTCTTCTGGAATTTGAGCACCAAATTCTTTTTCTAATTCTTTAATTGCATCTTTTACAACATGAATATGGTTTCTTTGTGAAGCAGTAATACCAGAAGTAATCCTATCAACATCAAGTTTTCCAGTATCAGGATCAACACCAATTTGGCTCATAGCATGATGAAATATTCCTATTGCGCTTTTAGCATCGTCTTGAGTTGCTTCTTTTCCAAGACGCACTTTAGCAGTTGCTTCAGTAAGTCGAACAAGCGCTTCTAATTGACGAGCAGTAATAGGAACTGATTTTATACCGTCTCCTGAGCTACTCATATTACGAATTTTTACATAATACG
>JBKHAG010000014.1:0-25085 GCA_046543005.1 Candidatus Woesearchaeota archaeon
TTTAAACTACTGTAAATTTGTATGCTGCGCGTTAGTGTTAATACCTTGGAACAAATAACACGCCGGCGATAAACAAGTAAACACATAGCCAGATCACTATTTTTGTTGTAATTGGCAGTATACAAAAAGACTCCTTTTTGAACAATGTCTGATTAAAAAAACTTTTATAAACTAAACTTGTTTGTCTTTGTCACATAAAACAAATTATCTGTTGTTTATGTTGTTATTTATTTTTTTATTTCGTATGCAAATTAAGAGGAATTACTTTGGATCCCCTAATATTTATTGAATTAAGCAAGATTTTAGCAATAACGCTAGTAGTAACGTCACTTGTTCGTTTGATTAAACAACCTGCTATTATTGGTTATATCTTAAGTGGTATACTCGCAGGGCCGGTTGTTTTTAATATTATTAATGCCACTCAAACTTTTGCAACTTTTTCTCAAATAGGTGTTGCTTTATTGTTATTTTTTGTAGGCTTAAATCTTAATCCTAAAGTAATCAAAGATACAGGAAAAACATCTTTAATAACGGGTCTTGGTCAAGTTATTTTTACCACTTCTGTTAGTTTTTTACTTGTTTATTTACTTGGTTTTTCACAAACGACTTCTTTATACATTGCAATAGCATTAGCATTTAGTAGTACTATTGTAATTATGAAATTATTATCTGATAAAAAAGATTTAGAATCTTTATATGGTAGAATTTCTGTTGGTTTTTTAATTGTTCAAGATTTTATCGCGATTTTCGTTTTATTACTTATTTCTTCTTTAAGCGAAGGTTCCAATGTTGGATCGTTGGCTGTGCAAACAATTTTAAAAGGTCTTGGAGCAATGATACTTTTATTTATCTTAACAAAATATGTTTTACCAAAAATAACCACTATAATTGCCAAATCTCAAGAATTTTTATTACTTTTTTCAATTAGTTGGTGTTTTATTATTTCTTCAGCCTTTCATTTTCTTAACTTTTCAATTGAGGCAGGAGCATTACTGGCTGGAGTAACACTTTCTATGTCTCCTTATCATGTCGAGATAAGTGCTAAAATGAAACCTTTACGGGATTTTTTTTTAATACTCTTTTTTATCACCTTAGGTTCCCAAATGCTTTTTGCAAATATCTTGCAAAATATTTGGTTAATTGCAGGACTTTCGTTGTTCGTATTAATAGGAAACCCTATAATTGTAATGGCTTTAATGGGTATTTTAGGATATACTAAACGAACCAGTTTTTTATCTGGACTCACAGTTGCTCAAATTAGTGAATTTTCTTTAATAGTTGTTTCTATGGGTGTTGCTGTTGGTCACGTATCTGTAGAAATATTATCTTTAATTACTGCAGTTGCTTTACTAACCTTTACAGGATCAACATATATGATTATGTATTCTGAAAAATTATATTTCTTTTTATCTCCTTTTCTATCTATTTTTGAACGAAAAGGACAAAAAGTTGATCAACATAAATATCACAAGGATGTAAACCACGAAATAATTTTATTTGGATATAATCGAATTGGTTATGATATTTTACACTCATTAAAAAAATTAAAGAAAAATTTTCTAATAATAGATTATAATCCTGAGGTAATTGCAGATTTATCCAAACAAGGTTATGACTGTAGGTATGGTGATGCTCAAGATTTTGAGTTACTTAATGAAATTAATTTTAAAAAGGCAAAAATGGTCATTTCCACTGTACCTTCGGTTGATTCTAATTTATTGATACTTTCTAAAGCAAGACAGGAAAATAAAAATTCTATAATTGCAGTTGTTTCTCATCAAATTGATGAAGCTCAAAGACTTTATGAAGCTGGAGCAACATATGTTATTATGCCTCATTTTTTAGGCGGAAAACACTTTTCCACCATGCTTGAAAAAAATAAATTACGTGTAGAAGATTTTTTAAAAGAAAAAATAGCTCATGTTGAACATTTAAAAATGCGTAAAAAGGAAGGTCATACTCACCCAAAATATGTTACTTAATATGTGTGCTTTTTTTATGATTTCTTAGTTTTGTATATTTTTTAGTAATTTTTTAATAGTATTCTTATCTTCTAATATATGTTGCAAGCTTATCAAGCGCGATTGTTTCTTGAGAATTTTCTAGTAAGTTTTTTACTAAAACTTCACCGCTTTTAAGCTCATTTTCTCCAATAACGCCTACGAACGGGATGTTATATTCAAGAGCGAATTTTACGTTTTTACCAACATTACGATTCATCATATCAATATCTACTCGTATACCTTGTGTTCTAAGTTTTTGAGCAATTGCAAACGTTTCACTCATGGTTCCTAATGAAACTAAAAAAATATCGCAAGAAGCTCGTGTATCGCTTTTCTTATTTTCTTGTTTTAAAATTTCTATAATTCTATCAAGTCCAAAACTAATACCTACTGCTGGATACTGTCTATTGCTTTTTTGATTGCTTGACCTTAAATAACTTGCAATGAGTTCGTCGTAGCGACCACCGCCGCCAAGAGAACCTATCTTTTTATTACTACCTTCAACTTCAAAAATAGTTCCTGTATAATAACCAAGACCTCGTGCAAGTGTTGGATCAAAAATAATTTGAGGTTTATTGCAATACTGCATTACTTCTTTGATTTGTTTTAAGCCTTTACTGTTTGGAATAACTTGCGAAAATATCTTAATTTGTTTTTCAAAACTTTCATGTTGAGTTTCAAAGAACTTTTCAACAGTTTTTTTAACTGCATTTTTATCAAAACCTTTTGTTTTAATTTCTTTTAAAACACCTTCAACACCGATTTTATCAAGCTTATCAATAGACATAATAATGCTTGGACAATCTTCCTCTTTAATATCGTAGGACTGCAACAATTCAAATAAAAAAATTCTGTTATTAACACGTATAGTCACGTCAAGACCGAGTTTGGTGTAAGCGTCATATGCTAAAAGAATACATGTAGCATCAGCTAACATAGATTGCGCGCCTATAATATCAACGTCGCATTGAGTAAATTCTCTATATCTACCTGCTTTAATAGGTGCATCTCGAAAAACACGCCCAATTTGGTATCGTTTGAAAGGAAGCTTAATAGTTGGATTCATACCAATAAATCGGCTCAAAGGAACAGTTAAATCAAAGCGAAGACCAAGCTCTCGCTCTGCATTATCTTTAAGCCTATAGGTCTCACTCATCGCGTCGCTTTCTTCTCCGGCGGCAAACTTTGCGCTTAAGACATCATAACGTTCAATAAGTGGCGTTTCTAAGGGGACAAAGCCGTAGCTTCTAAAAACATCTTTTAATTGTAAAATAACTTCTTCTCGAAGTTGAGCCTCTCGGGGCATAATATCTCTCATTCCTTTAGCAGTATCAAGTTCCATGATACAAAGTAGCGAAGTCTTGTTTATAAATTTGTTCTTGTTTTGGCCTTGTTTAAACTACTGTAAATTTGTATACTGCGCGTTATTATATTATTATCATTATTATTATCAGCTTGGAACAAATAACACGCCGGCGATAAACAAGTAAACACATAGCCAGATCACTATTTTTGTTGTAATTGGCAGTATACAAAAAGACTCCTTTTTGAACAAGACCCTTGGTTTAGCTTATAATCTGGTTTATGCTATTATAATTGTATATAGTACAAATAAGAAATAAATAAAAACCAAGAATACACCTTGATTTTTGCTAAGTGTATACTTATTTTTTAAGAAGAAATATATGGTAATAAGCGTTGCTACCAACAATCCTACAATAATTTCTATATGT
Source organism: Candidatus Woesearchaeota archaeon (assembly GCA_046543005.1). Lineage (GTDB taxonomy): Archaea > Nanobdellota > Nanobdellia > Woesearchaeales > SKGA01 > SKGA01. The sequence goes on from JBKHAG010000014.1 coordinate 3,737, forward strand.
GTAAATGCGATAATGACCTTTCCTGAAATGAGCGAATATATGAGCAGAGGTAACCCAATTCCTACAAATATGTCAAACACATTTGAACCAAAAACATTAGATGTTGCATCATCGATATTTCCTCGCCGAGCATTTGCTATAGAAATAATTGCGTCAGGAATACTAGTTGCAGCTGCAATAACAGTAAATGCAATAATTACTGGCGACATGCCTAAAGCTTGAGAAAATGAAATTGCTGATTGTGTAAGTATGAATGCTAATCCTCCAATAACTCCTAAAAGGAATATGAATAAAAGTATATCTTTAAGAATTGTTTGCGTGGTTGTGGTTTTGTTTGATACAGTAGCTATATTTTTTTTCTTTTCTTCTTTTTTGTGTTCTTTTGTATGTTTGATAATAGTCATCGTATATAGCACGTATCCAAAAAGTAATATTGCTGCTATGCCTACGCCCCATGCAGGAATAAATAGTAGTAATAAAATAAGGGTGCTTACCGAAAGAATATAAAATAATGCGTCGCGACTTACAACCTTTTTAGAGATTTTAAACGCCACAGGCGCTACAAAAACTGCAATTCCTGGAATAATGAGTAAATTAAATAATGCACTTCCTGCAATTGTGCCAATTCCTACTTCGAATTGGTGAAAAAAAATAACTGAATATAAGGCAACGAGTAATTCTGGAAGAGAGCTAGAAATCGCATCAAAGGTTGCTCCTTTCACATCCTTGGAAAAACCACAATAAGTACCCAGGCGAGAAGAAACTAGAGAAAACCAATCTCCTGAAAAATAAAGCAGTATGCTTGAAATCACGATGCCTGCTAAGGCCATTGCTATATCCATGTATTTCTTTTATTTATCTTGTTTTTTAAATATTTGGTTTTAAATTAGTTCTTCGTAACAATAAACTTTATATATGGAGAACTGGTTCATTAGTCTTAGATAAAAACAGAGGGTGTGGGGTATCTAGAAACTTTTTTTGAGTTCATTAGGCACTACGCATCTAACTATATAAAGGTGAAATCATGGCAATTTTAAACTTTAATTTTACAAAAATTAATGTAGAAAAAAAATCAAAAGTAAATAAACAAGTAAGTATTAAATCAGGTCTTAACATTTCTAATGTTGTAGCTTCTGATGTTGTTGCGGGAAAAGATCAAAACGCATTTGTTATCTCATTTACTTACAACGTTCAATATGAACCAAATATTGGAATTATTGAATTATCTGGAGATTTATTATATTTAGCAAAAGAAGAAGATGCAAAAGCAATCACAGACCAATGGGAAAAATCAAAGTCTCTTCCTGAACCTGTAGCTTTACCGGTATTTAACCGAATTTTACATTCTTGCAATGTAGAAGCATTAATCTTAAGCAGAGATATTAACCTGCCTGCTCCTGTGCAACTTCCTAAAGTAAAAGCACAAGCAAAAAAAGATTAAAGCAGTGATTTTTTTATTTTGAAGTTTAATAAACTTCAAAGTCGCGAGAAACTTTTACGTTTCGACTTGGTTTTCTTTTTATTTCTCTTTTTAGTCCTTTGAGGTGTGACTGCGACAAGCAATCCTTGCGACAGGATTTGTATATGAAGAATTGAGGCTCTTCATAATAAAATAGTGTGATAACCATGGAAAAAACAGTTCAACTCAAAGTAGTAGAAGCAATTCAAGATGATATTAATGCAGGGATTGTACGAGTCGATAGTTCTTTTATGCGCTCTTTAGGCGTAGTTGAAGGCGACATTGTAGAAATTACAGGTCAACGAAAAGCACTTGCTATAGTGAATCGTTCTCTTCCTGGGGATATAGGTCTTAATATAATTCGAATGGATGGTCTTATTCGTCGTAATGCAAAAACTAGTATTGGTGATTTTGTACGTGTTGGGCCAGCACAAGTTAAACCTGCTCAAACAATTACTCTTGCGCCTGCAAATGAAGGTGTCAAAATACGTGTTGATAATACATTATTATTTAACAGAATTCTTGCAAAGCGGGCTTTTAGGAAAGGAGATTTGGTTTCTTTGGGTGGTACGCTTTCACGTTTAGGATTTGGTGACTTAAAATTTGTTGTGACACAAACAAACCCTAAAACTGTTGCTTCTAAAGATAAAAAATCTGATAGCAAACTTTCAGGTGTTATCATTACCGAGCAAACAAAATTTACTGTCCTTAGCGAAACTGTCGATCTTAAAGAAGAGGCTGAACTTCCTGAAGTTTCCTATGAAGATATTGGGGGTCTTGGTGAAGAACTTAAAAAAGTTCGAGAAATGATCGAGCTTCCTTTAAAGTACCCTGAAGTATTTGATAAATTAGGCATTGAACCGCCAAAAGGTGTATTGCTTCACGGTCCTCCGGGTACGGGAAAAACACTTCTTGCTAAAGCTGTAGCAAATGAAACCCGAAGTAATTTTTATGTTATTAATGGTCCTGAAATTATGAGTGCCCTTTATGGAAAATCTGAAGAAAATCTTAGAAATATTTTTGAAGAAGCTCAAAAAAACGCTCCAAGTATTATTTTTATTGACGAACTTGATGCTATTGCTCCAAAACGCGAAGAAAGTAAAGGCGAAGTAGAACGACGAGTAGTAGCGCAACTTCTTACTATTATGGACGGTCTTAACGCGCGAGGAAAAGTCGTCGTAATGGCGGCGAGTAATATTCCTAACGCGCTTGATCCTGCACTTAGACGACCAGGACGTTTTGATAGAGAAATCGAAATTAATCCTCCTGATGTTGCTGGACGACTCACTGTTCTTAAAATCCACACACGAAATATGCCTCTTGCAAAAGACGTAAACCTTGAAGAACTCTCACAAACAACCCATGGTTTTGTAGGTGCGGATCTTGCAGCGCTTGCTAAAGAAGCCGCGATGAATGTGTTGCGAAATATTCTTCCCCAACTTAAACTTGGTGAAAATGAATCAATACCTCAAGATGTGCTTGATAAAATTCAAATTGCAAAAACTGATTTTCGCGAAGCGCTTAAAGTTGTCAGACCAAGTGCAATGCGAGAAGTTCTTATTGAAACGCCTAATATTACTTATAATGATATTGGTGGTTGTGAAACGGAAAAGCAAGAATTAGAAGAAGCAGTAGAATGGCCTCTTGTACATAAAGAAACGTTTGATAGAATGGGCGTTCGTCCACCAAAAGGTGTTTTACTTTATGGACCTCCGGGAACAGGAAAAACTATGCTTGCAAAAGCGGTAGCAAAAGAATGCGATGCTAATTTTATCGCTGTAAAAGGTCCTGAACTTCTTAGTAAATGGGTTGGCGAAAGTGAAAAAGCAGTTCGTGAAATTTTTAAAAAAGCACGACAAGTTTCTCCTAGTATTGTTTTTTTTGATGAGATAGACAGTCTCGCGCCAACAAGAAGCGTTGGTTTAGAAAGTAAAGCTCATGAAAAAGTAGTCAATCAATTACTCACAGAAATGGATGGTCTTGAAGAACTTAATAACGTTGTAGTTATTGCAGCAACTAATCGACCTGATGTTATAGATACTGCACTTTTACGTCCTGGACGATTTGATAGAATTGTTCTCGTTGGCGTTCCTGACACATTAGCTCGTCAAAAAATCTTTAATGTACATCTTAAAGGAATGCCGCTTGCAGCAGATGTTGACGTTTCAAAACTTGTTGAACAAACACAAGGCTATGTGGGCGCAGACATTCAAGCAGTTTGTCGAGAAGCAGCAATGCTTACCTTGCGTAAAGATTTATCTGCTCAACAAATACCTCAAAGCGCGTTTGATGATGCACTTACAAAAGTGCGCCCAAGCGCAGACAAAGAAATTCAGGAAGCCTACGCAAAACTTCAAGAACAATTTAGTAAAGCCCGAGGAAAACAAGTTCAGGATAATCGACCAAGTTATTATGGCTGAGCTCTAAAATTATTTGTACATTCAACTTTTGTTGATATGTGCTGGTTTCGCCTAGTTACACTGGCGTGGAAAACAAGTTCAGGATAATCGACCAAGTTATTATGGCTGAGCTCTAAAATTATTTGTACATTCAACTTTTGTTGATATGTGCTGGTTTCGCCTAGTTATATTTGTGAGGGCATTTTTATTTTTTTCTTCTCATTTCCAACCACACATTTATAAATAACCTTTCATTTTACTTCCTTTATGGCAACTAATAATCTCGTTAAAGCAATGAGTTAAATAACCTATTTCTTCACGTTGTTAGTTATATTTTCGTAGTTTTCATCATTTTAATGTGTTTTTTTCTACGAGTTTTTTTTAAATCATGTAAATTATTAAATACTAATAAAATATTTACGTATCGCGGCGATTTCGCACAGTGGTTTAATTGCGAGCGAGTGCCTGCAAACAATCGGCACATGCTCTGGCTTACGCCAAGGCGTTACTAATATACACGTAATAAAAAGAGGATAAAAAAATGGTAAAAGTTAAAGATTTTCAATACAAGCCTAATCTTAAAGTTTCAGACATGGTTGGTCAATTTCAATCTTTGGGTTATCAAAGTGTAGAACTTCATAGAGCAAAAGATTTACTTGTAAAAATTAAAAAAAATAATGCAAAGACCTTTCTGACATTTACTTCTAACATGGTGACTTCTGGTTTGAGAGGGTTTTTCGCACAACTTGTCAAACTCGGTATGGCTGACGTTTTAGTAACTACTGTTGGCGGCATTGAAGAAGATATTATGAAAGCAAAAGGAGAAAAATTTTCTATTGGTTCCTTTGGTGCAGACGATGTGGAACTTCACGAACAAGGAATTAATCGCGTTGGAAACGTCACTATTAACAATGAAAGTTATATGAATTTTGAAGATGCAATTAACCCTATTCTTGCAGGACTTTATCAAAAACAAAAACGTTGGGCAGTAAGCGATCTCTTACGAGAAATTGGTCTTTTACTTAACGACGAAAACTCTATTTTATATCAAGCAGCAAAAAACGATGTTCCTATTTTTTGTCCTGCAATAACAGATGGTTCATTTGGATTTCATCTCTATTTATTCCAACAAAAACACCAAGATTTCATCGTAGATGTGGTCAAAGACTTTGGAAATATTTTATTTTCATCAACCCACGATGAAAAAAAAGCAGTCATCGCTCTTGGAGGAAGTATTTCCAAACACCACGCAATTCAAGCAACACTACTTAATGGCGGGGCAGATTATGCCTTATTTATGACAACAGCTCACACAACAGATGGTTCGATGAGTGGAGCAAATACGCGCGAAGCAAAATCGTGGGGAAAAGTAAAAGATGATAGTGACGCAGTAACTGTCATTGGCGATGTTTCCATACAATTTCCTCTCGTAATGTGTGCAGCACTTGATGAACTTATTCAAGAGGGATTACTTTCTTTGTCTGATTCTTTTGAGGGAAAATAAAATGCAAAAAAACACCACTCCTAAAACCTATTTTGAACTTTCAAAATCTGTTGTTTTAGATCAATATAATTTAGTAAAACCTTTAGCAGATATAACCTCATACAGTTCAAAAACAAACCCATTAATTACGCCCATTTTAGAAAAACATACTTCGTCAGTATTTAGTATTCATTTTTTAGCAGAATTACAACACATTAAAGATATGTCTAGAGTTTTTTATCTTGCGCAAGCATGGGATGAAAAAGAAATTCTTTTTTTATTCAAAAAAGGTGTTCGTTCTTTTTGTGTTGATAATAAAACAGATCTTGATATCTTCCTTTCTGTTTTAAAACAAAATCCTTTGGTACACGTTTCTTTATTCTTGCGTTTACGATTAAAAGAAAATACTATTCGTACAGAAAAATATTTTGTATTTGGAATGAAATCTAAAGAATTAAACACAACCATTCAAGAAATTCACGAATCAAAATTACGATCACAAATCACCACGCTTGGCGTGCACATGCATCGTAAAACTCAAAACATGGCTGAATGGAATTATTCAGAAGAATTATCTGACGAGCTTGATAAAAAAACTTTAGAAATAATCTCTGTTCTTAATATTGGTGGGGGTTTACCAAGTGTCTATGCAAACACCAATAAACAAGTCCTTCAAGGAATTTTTAAAAAAATAACATTATTAAAGAAATTTTGTAACACTTTAGATATTCGACTCATGATCGAACCAGGACGTTTTATTAGCGCGCCCGCAATCAAACTAATAACGTACATAAAAAGAATTTATAATAACACAATAATTGTTGACGCGTCAGTATATAACACTGACATGGATGCATTAATTGTTCCTGTAAAATTATTAGTACGAGGAGAACTTAACAAACAAGAAGCTCGTACTCAAAACGTCAAACCATGGGTTGTTAAAGGAATAACTCCTTGTTCTCTTGATTTATTTCGCTATAAAGTATACTTAAAAAATCCTCAAGTAGGTGATGAACTTATTTTTGAAAACGCAGGTGCTTATAATTTCACAACAACATTTTGTGATTTGCCTCAAATTCCTACAAAGGTGCTGCAATGAACACAGAAGATACAAAAAAAACAAGGCTTATTAGTATTCCTTTTAGTGCCGGGGGTCTTGGACACGGTAATGGTGCAAATAAAGCACCTGAAGAAATAAAAAAATGTCTTCATAATCTTTTTGCAAACGAAAACGGTCAACAAATAGAGTTTATTCATGAAACTATTACTGTTGATGAATCTCACGTACAAAACAGTCACGACGCGATAACTTCCTATACTTCAAAACTCTTAGTTTTAAAAAAAAATAATCCTTCTTCACCACTACTCTTTATAGGCGGAGATCATTCTATTACACATCCTGTGCTTAAAGGCCTTGCTCAAAAAAATGAAGAATTACAAAACAAAAATTTTTCCCTAGTCGTTTTTGATGCTCACCCTGATCTCATGGATGATTTTAGACCTCCTACTCAAGAAGATTATTTGCGAGTTCTTATCGAAGAAGAAATTGTTAACCCAAAAAATATTATTTTACTAGGAGTAAGAAATTGGGACCCTCAAGAAATAAATTATCTTAAAGAAAAAAATATTACTTGCATTACTGCAAAAGAAATCTTTGAAAAAGGTATTTTGCAAACCATGCGAGAAGTTGTTAATTTAATTAAAGAACCAGTATACCTTTCTTTAGATATTGATGTTGTTGACCCAACACAAGCAATTGGAACAGGATATATAGAACATGGAGGACTTAGCAGTCGAGAACTCATTTACGCCTTACAACAACTCAAAAAACACACAAATATTTTTGCAGCAGATCTCGTAGAAGTAAATCCTAATAAAGATATAAACTCAATGACTTCATCGCTTGCAGCAAAATGTCTTGTAGAACTAAGCACTACAAGATTTTTTTCCTAATAAGCTTTATTATGGTCTATACAAAGATTTTTTGTAGTAGCATAGGTGCTATTTTTAAAAAGAGTATAACAACAACGTTTAAAAACATCTCTTCATTCATTATAGCACCATGAAAACTCACAATGTAACTCCTCGCTCTCGCGTTCATATAACTACAAAAACAACCAGTTACGAAGGAATTGTCCTTCCATCTCGCGTTGATGACAACCAAGATATTGTTGTCTTAAAATTAGACTCAGGATATAATGTTGGAATTTTACAAAAAAATATTACTAAGGTGCAAGAAATAGCATCTACTTCTTCAACTTCACCAGAAAAACAACATAAAAACATTTCTCAAAACACTTCTCTTCCAACAATTGCTCTTCTTCATACAGGAGGAACTATCGCTTCAAAAGTAGATTATTCAACCGGCGGCGTTATTGCTGATTTTAAACCTGAAGCTATTTTAGAATTATTTCCTGAATTAAGTTCTATTGCAAATATACAAAGCACGTTTTTAGGAAATATGTTTTCAGATGATTTTCGCTTAGCTCATTTTAACACTATTGCAAAACATGTACTTCTCGCCGCTCGTAAAGGTATTAAAAAATGTATTGTGACTTGCGGAACTGATTTTTTACATTACAATGCCGCAGCGCTTTCTTTTTTACTTCATGACTTACCTATAAGTGTCTTAGTTGTAGGCAGTCAAAGAAGCAGTGATAGGGGAAGTAGTGATGCTGCAATGAATCTTATTTGCGCAGCACAATTTTTAGCAACAACAGATTTTTGTGGCGTGGGTATTTGCATGCACGAAAACACTGATGATAATACTTGTAGTATTTTGCGAGGGGTAAATGCTAGAAAAATGCATAGCTCTAGACGAGACGCCTTTAAACAAATTAATGCTCGCCCTTATGCTTGCGTTTCTTTTGAAAAAAAAACTGTAACTTTATTAGATACTATTCCTACATACTCTTCTTTACAAAAATCCCAAACGCTAAAAGATCTTCCTTTACCTGATGATTTTATGTATTTTAATGAAAATCTTAAATTAGGTTTACTCTATTCCCACCCTCAAATGTGGGCTCAAGAAATTAAAGCCTATGAAGGTTTTGATGGTTTAGTCATAGCAGGTTCAGGACTTGGTCATCTTCCCATTACAAAAAATGACGATAACACTAAAGAACACGAAAAAATTTCCCAAGCAATACAATTACTTGCCAAAACCATGCCTGTTGCAATGAGCACACAAACAATATATGGACGAGTTCATCTTAATGTATACTCTCCTGCTCGAAAATTACACTCCTTTGGAGTTTTAGGTCATCAAAGTGCTATGACTCCGGAAACAACGTTTGTAAAATTAGCTTGGCTCTTAAGCACTACAGAACCTGATAGTATTTCAGAAAAATTTAATAAAAATATCGTAGGCGAACACGATGCTATATCGCAAAAAGATTTTTATTAACTCTTTTTTATTTACACTACACTACATTATGGTATATTATACAAAATGACATCAATAAACATAATTCCTACAATAAAAAAAGAACTTAGTCAAAAGGATATTACTGATCTTAAACTTACCTGTGGTTTAGAAATACACCAACAGCTTCAAGGAGAAAAATTATTCTGTAATTGCCCAACGACAATTCGTGACGACAAACCAGATCGTATCGTGCAACGTTTATTGCGAGCAAGCGCTGGAGAATCAGGAACAATTGATGCGGCCGCTCAAGCAGAAATGAATAAGAAAAAAACCTTTTTGTATGAAGCATATGATGATACTACTTGTTTAGTTGAGCTTGATGAAGAGCCTCCTCAAAGTCCAAATATAAAAGCAGTAATGGCAGCTCAACAAATGGCTGCGTTTTTGAACGCCGCGCTTGTTGACCAAATCCGTTTCATGAGAAAAACAGTTGTTGACGGTTCAAACACAAGCGGTTTTCAACGAACTGCTCTTGTGGGAACAAACGGTTCTTTACTTGTAGATGGACAACCTATTGGTGTGGAAACTGTTTGCATAGAAGAAGATTCTTGTAAACGTGTAGAAACTAAAGACAATCAACAAGTATATAATCTTTCACGACTAGGCATTCCTCTTATTGAAATCGCAACCGCTCCTGACATTCATACTCCTCAACTCGCTCAAGCTACAGCGCAATCTTTAGGACTTCTTTTGCGAAGTTTACCAAATGTAAAACGAGGTCTTGGAACTATTCGCCAAGATGTTAATGTATCTATTGCAAAAGGTGTTCGTGTTGAACTTAAAGGAGCTCAAGACTTAAAACTCATCCCCACACTTGTTGAGTACGAAATGCTTCGCCAACACAATATGCTTGAAATAACTTCCTACTTACAAAAAAAAGGTTCAACTGTTGGCGACATTCAAGACATTACTTTTCTTCTAAAAACCTCGGACTCAAAAGTTCTTAAAAATGGTTTAGAAAAAAAAGAAGGTATTATTTTAGCACTTCCTCTTAAAGGATTTTTTGGCGTAACAGGAACTCTAATACAGCCAAACCGACGTTTTGGAACAGAACTTTCAGACCATGCAAAATTATTTGGAGTACAAGGATTGTTTCACGCTGATGAATTACCTCACTATGGTATTACTCAAAAAGAAAAAGATTCCATCTTCAAGCAACTTAACCTTGACCCAACAAAAGATAATTTTATTTTAATCTGTGCGCCACACAATCAAGCTTACTTGGCAATGAATGCTGTTAAAAATCGTGCAAAGGATTTTTCCCTTCAAAAAGAGGTACGAATGGCGCGACCTGATGGGAGTTCTTCCTACCTGCGACCAATGCCGGGCTCAGCTCGAATGTATCCTGAAACTGATGTGCGTCCAATTCGTGTTGACGAAGAAAAAATTGTGTTACCTGAATTATTATCTCAACGAATCAAAAATCTTTCAAAAAAATATTGTGTAACTCAAGATATTGCAAAAAAAATTATTCGTGACGATATTGCTATTTCAATGTATAGTGATCAATATCCTTCAATAAAACCACAATTTATTGTTGATGTATTTTATTCCTATCCAAGTATATTAAAAAAGAAACATGGTGTTAAAGCAAGTCTTGAAGACATAAAAAAAATTGTGAGCGTCATTTTTGAATACTTGCACGCAAATAAAATAACTAAAGATGCAGTAATTCCTATCATGGCCTCTTTACTCAAACAAGAAGATGTTGACTTTGAAAAATATAAGCCCTTACAACTTGAAGATATAAAAGATGAAGTTGTAAACATAGTTGATTCTATGCCTGACGCGCCCCTGGGTGCTATTATTGGAAAAGTATTAGCAACTTATAAAGGACAAGTTGACGGAAAAGAACTTAGTACCTATATTGCCCAGCTAAAAAAATAGCTTCATTAAAAAAATAGTTTTATTAACATATTTTTATCTTTTTTCTTACTTATTTTTTCTTCGTATGTTTTGACTCTCTTTTTCTTTTTTCATATAATTGAGTTACGTGTTCTGGTAATGAAAGTGTTACAATACGAAGTCTTTTTGCTTGTTTGACTATGCTTGTTTTTTTAGATTCAAAACTAAGACTTGGTGTGGAAAAAATAACTGCTAAATGATTTTGTTTATGAAGCGATGGTATGAGTCCCAATTCTTGTTCTTGAAGCGCTTTTTTATAAGATTTTTTTAAACTAAACCCGTGAATTCCTAATATAGGAACACTAATACATGTCCATGCTAAATCTCGAAATCGAATAATCATCGCAAGTCCTACACCTGCTGCAACAGGAAGTCCAAGCCCTGAAAAAATAGCTATTTGCCCAGCTTCTAAAACACCTAATGCTAAAGGAACAGGAAATAAGTACGCCGCGCCCATAAATGTAATAATAAGAAATGTCCCTTGAAGTCCTACACCTGTAATTCCAAAAATAGCAAGCACACTTGTATACTCTGCAAACATTAAACACCAATTTAAAAAACTCCACACCATAGAGCTATAAAACGCCTTTCGTTTATTATTATGAAATTCAACAACTATTTTTTCAAAGTCGATAAGATTTTGTTCCATGTGTCGTAATTTTTTTGTTTTATGAAGTCTAAAAAATTTAAATATTTGTAAAAATAAATTCTTTTTCCTAAGAAGTTGTGTGTATATATAAATAACTCCAATAAGAAATACTCCTGCAAGACTTAAAAAGAAAATAACTACTCCTTTAGGTAGTGGAATTGATGTTACTGAAAAAATTATTGCTATTGCAAATAAAACCGCCATGCACGAAAGATCAATTATTTTATCAATAACGACTCCGCTTAAGCCTTCTTTAAATTCTATTCCTTCTTTTTTAAGAAGAGCCGCGCGAAGAGGTTCTCCTCCAACTTTTGCAGCCGGTGTAATAAAACTTATTCCAAAACCTACAATTTTATATTGAATTAATTTAAGTAAAGATATTTTTTTCCCTGTTTGCGCTCGAATAATAATGTGCCATCGCAGTGCGTGCACTATCATCATAATGAGTGAGACGCCTATAAACATCCAAACAGCCCAAGGTTTTGCTTTTAACAATAAACTTATAGTATCGCGAATAGGAATTTCAGAAAAAATCTTAATAATTGCTAAAAGTCCTATAATTGTTGCAACAATGATAAGGACTGTTTTAATATTCTTTTTCATCAGATTACGGAGGAAGAATTTTTAATTTATAAATATATTCTTAAAGAGGGAGCACTTCTTATGTGTTTATGGCGCGAATTAAACAATCTCCTCAAGACTTTATCGTCAAAGAAATTCCTTTGAAAACACAGCACAGTAGCGGTCCTTATGCTCATTGTATTTTGCATAAAAAAAATTATACGACTGAGCGAGCAGTAAGTCACTTGGCGCGACATCTTCACATTCCTCGAAAAAAAATTGCTTATGCAGGAACTAAAGACAAGTATGCACAAACGAGTCAGTATATTACTATAAAAGATGTTTCTAAAGAAAAAATTCTTGACATTGATTTAAAAGATATTGAGGTTGAATATCTCTCTCACGTGTCAAAACCTCTTCATTTAGGGGATTTACAAGCAAATACTTTTTCAATAGTTATTCGTGAACTAGAACATAAAGAAGATTTTTTCTTACCTGCCACTACTGATTTTTTTGTTGCAAATTATTTTGACGAACAACGATTTTCAAACAACAATGTTGAAGTAGGCTTAGCTTTTATTCACAAACAATACGATAAAGCAGTTGCTCTTTTACAACAAGATAACGATTATGAAAAACTACTAACTCCTTATTTAAAACTTCATACCAACGATTATGTTGGCGCTCTTCGTCAACTCCCTAAAAAAACACTGCTCTTTTTTATTCATGCAGTACAAAGTAAATGGTTTAATCAAGAACTCGCATTTGAACTTAAAAAGTGTGCCAAAAAGCAACATAAAGAAGAACATATACGACAATCCTCTTATTCGCAAGGAGAGTTTGTGTTTAGCAATGACATTGAGCTGTTTAATTGTCTGCCTAAAAAAATTAATTTAGTAGGTTTTTTAACAACACTTACTGAATTTGAACAAGAAGTATTAGGTCAAGAACACATAGCTTTACAAGATTTACTTAATCGCCAATTTCAATTTTTAAGCGTTGAAGGAGATAAACGAAGTACGCATTTTTTAGTAAAAAATTTTACAACAACACCTCTTACTAAAGAAGAAGGTGCTTCGTCGTATTCTTGCACGGTAACTTTTACTCTTCCAAAAGGATGTTACGCAACAATGGTCGTTAGACAATTAGTTTCTTCTTTACACATGAATTAATTTTAACATCTACTTAGCTGACTTGAAATTTTTTTATTTTTTTATTTCTTTGACCCATTGACGAATTTTTTTAACAATTGGTTCTTTATGCGCAATATCAAATGTCCCGCTAAGGTGTAATTTTGGAATGTTTTGCGTAGAAAAAATAGTTTTGACTTCTTTAATGGAATTTTTATATTCTTGTAAGCGTTTTGTAACTACTGTTGGCTTATCGTCTTTTCGTTGCTCAAGCGCGTGACCATCATCATCACAAACTCCTTGTTTTTGTGGCGGGTTGTAGCTAACATGATAACTTCTTCCACAAAGCGGACAAACGCGACGCCCATCGAGTCGTTTAATGATGAGTTCATCATCAAGATCGACATACACAAGTCCTTGTACGGGAAAATTTTCGATAAGAAATGCCGTTTGAAATTTATTTCTTGGAAAACCATCAATAATTATGTTTTCGTCTTCTAAAGAACGAAGATAGCTAGTGATAATATTTATAGTAATATTATTTGGGATAAGTTCTCCTTGATTAATATATTCTTTGGCAATATGTCCAAGTTCGTCATTATTTTCTATATGTTCTCGCAAGATTTCTCCTACTGAAAAATGAGTAAATCCTAATTCTTTTTCAAAAAGTTGACTGATTGTTCCTTTTCCGCTACCCGGAGGTCCTATGATTACTAAACGTGTTCCTGTTGCCATAATCGTTGTTAAAAACTTTAATGTTTTTAAGTGTTATTGTTGTTAGAATACTGTTTTAAAAAAAGGATTTTCTTTTTTCTTGTATGTTCTTGTTAGTTGGTAACTAATTGTCTTATTATTTTTTATGATCTGCAAAGAATTTAGCAACTTGATCGGCGTAATACTTAATGTTTACTTTTAACTTCCATGTTTGTGGAAAACACCTATAGTATTGATTCCACGTGAATCTTTCATCAAGAAAAACTATGACGCCTTTATCATTAGCACTTCGAATACATCGTCCAGCGTTTTGAACAATTTTATTAAATGCAGGAAAGACATAACCATAATCCCAACCTTTGTTAAATTTTTTATCGTAATACTCAATTAATGCTTTAGTTTCAAGATCTGGTCTTGAGAGTGGGAGTCCTACAATAACTACAGTTTTAAGTTCATCACCTGGAAGATCAACCCCTTCTCCAAAACTACCTGCGCCCACACCTAAAAGAACTGCTCCTGTTTTTTTATATGAACGAAAGCCATCAATAAGATCTTGTCTTTCACCAGAAGAAAGCCCCTGGAGTTCATTAAACACAGTTTTTTTTATTTCATCAAGGTATGTATAGACTTTTTCTTTAAAACTATAACTGGGAAAGAAAACTGCGCTATTTCCAGGAGTTGCATTGGCGATGTCTGTGATGACTTTAGCAATTTCTTGATATTGTAATTCGCTGCGAGAAGTAAATTTTGTGCTGGTTTTTGCAACGATAAGATTAAGACGATTTTCTTCAGGAAATGGTGAAGGAAATTCTTCTTGACGAATAGAAGGGGGAAATCCCAAGACTTCTGCATACATTTGTGTAGGGGTGAGCGTTCCACTCATAAGAATAGAAGAGTATGTTTGAGAAAAAAGAGGTTTTGCTACAACGCTTGGGTCAAGACAACGATAACTTACGATAATACTTTCATCAGCACCTCGCTTTTTTTTATGAATGATTCTTGTAAACCCCTCATCATCGCCTAACCACTCATCTAAAAATAAACCAACATTTCCAATAGCAGATGTTTTTTGTTCCTCACGAATAAGCTTACCTATTTTATGACATTCTTTGGTGAATTCTTCATAACTGGTGTGTTTGGTGATTAGTTCTTTAAATTCTTCTTTTTTGTAGTGGCGTTCATCTTCTCCTGGCTTGAGAAGTTTTTGAAACGCTATATAGAGTTTTTCAAAAATAATACTTAAGTCAGAATGGTGTATTTTTTTTGCTTCTTTAACCGCTCGTTTAAGAAGATTCGTGCTAAGTTGCGCACTAGCAAGACTTTTAATTCGCTCGGGGAGGTTGTGGGCTTCATCAACAATAACAATACAATCTTGAAGAGAAATCTCGTTTTTTTGCAAAAATGTTTCTCGAACGTGAGGATGAAACATATAATAATAATCAGAAACGATAACGTGAGATTGCTTACTAAACATCATAGCAAGTTCGTAAGGACAAAGTTCATGCTCAGCACCTGCATCAATAAGTTCTTGAGCGTGAAGTGTTCCGCGAATTTTAAGTTCGCTAAGAGCGCGAAGAGTTTCAGGGCTTGGGCGTTCGCCTTTTTTTAATCGTTCATAATACGCACATTGTTTGTCTTCGCGCATAGCCTTACAGTATTCACCAAACTCTGCAGTTGATAGTAAAGAAACTCCTGGTTGAATGCACATCCATTTTTTACCAATAACATCGGTTGCAAAAAGATCTAAGGAGAACTTTTTTTTAATTGCCTTAAGCGTTTCAATAGCGATATGGTGTTGTGTGTTTCGCGAAGTTAAGAAGAGAATTTTTTTATTTTCATTAAGAGCTTTATGTAAAATAGGTGCAAAACTTGCCGCAGTCTTACCAAGACCTGTTGGTGCATGAATAACAATAGATTCTTTTTTATCAACAACTTGAGCAATAGCTTCAATCATTTCTTGCTGAATGGCTCTGGGAGTATCATAAGCGAAAAATTGAGATGGAATTTCTGACATAGACTCTAAAGAAATGAGCTTGGTTTAAAAGTCTTATGCGGAGCTGACCATTGTTTACAGCATGCAGTTAAACAGTGGTCAGGGTTCGGCCAGAGGTAGGTGGAGAGTAGGCTTTCAGTGGTGCAGAATGGGTGGGTGGTTTTTGTTTTTGCTCAGGGGACTTTATTTTCGTAATTTTTTCGAAAAATTTGGCAAAACTCTTTTTAAGTTGTTTTACGAAGTTATGTGTATGGAATTAACAATTGAACCAATAAACTCGTTAGATGAATTAATGCACATGTCTCAAGATAATATTTTGATGTTTAATTATTTTCGAGGAGATGATTTGTTTGCTATAGCGGGGTATTTTTCAAATTATGATGTGAACAGGGGGGTTGTTCTTTCTAATGTTAATGATTTTGTGCCTAAAAAGCTTCTTAAAAAAACAATGGAAAATTCAAAAAACAATTACGCGTTTCCTGAGTTTTATGATGATTGTAAAAAAAATATTTCTGCATTGTTTACTCCTGAGTATTTTGCAGATACTTTAATGTATAAATTAGATTTTGTTATTGCAAAAAACTTTTAGTTTAGTAAGTTTTGAGCCGGCTCGTCAACGACTTGGTGCACATACTCTGATTTCCCACAAAAGGGACATTTAGATACAACAAATTCAGGGTTTCGTTTGAAGCGATACTTACAACTATCACACACCCACTCTTTATACTCAAAGAAGGTTTTGTTACCGCCAGAAATAGGTTTATCGTTTTTTTTATCAACAGGAGAACGAAGCTCTACACCGTCTTTAGTAATTATAGGACGACCTGTTTCTTCAAAACAGTCCATACAAACAAAACGCTTACCACCATCAATAGCTCTCATATTAGAAGGCTCAATTGCTTTACCGCATTTACTACATGTTGTTTGAAGACTAAAACCCATACTAATCACCTGCTACTACTAAATAATGCAGTCTATTTAAATTTTACGAATTACATTATAAAGAACCACCACAAGAACAGCAAGAAAGTCAGCTACGCCTTGAAGCTCAACCAGAAAAACATCTGATTTATGCAAGATGTTTTTTGCGAAACCCAAGAACAACGTTTTGGAAATTCTTCGCTTGTTGACTTTCGGAGAATGAAGGATGATAAGAAACAATGAATCGTTTGAGGAGCTTCGCAGTATTGGGGATAAAATTGTTTTATTTTGGTAATTTTTCTTTTAATTTTTTATTAATCCAATTTATAATTAACGGATAAATTATTGTGAAAAATGGTATGAATATATTTACTAATATTGAAAAAACAATTATATTTGATGAGATTACGCTTCCTAGCTCTTCTGCGAATATTATGCCTAACAAAAGTATGCTTGTAAAAATTAAATTCGCAAGTAGCATTTTGTTTATTTTTTCTTTTATTTTTGATAGTTCTTTCCACCCTAATTGATAATAAACATAACTTAAGACTAAACTTATGATTGCGATTCCATACCATTTACCTGCCGTTATTTGAAACTCATCAACGATAAAAATATTATTGTTTGGAATGAATATTTTAATTCCTGTTATGATTAATATATATAATGTTAATGTTACAAAAATATTATTTTCGATACTTGATTTCATATTTTCCTAATTCTCCTCACAATTATAAACTTTTCTCAAACATTTATATACATCCTCTCCTTATCTTCTTTCATGTCAACAAATTATTCCAAAGCGTATCTTTTAGCAAAAGAGTTTTTCAAACAAGAGTGGGGTGATGAACCTATTAAAGTTCATTGTGCTTGTGTTATTGATTGTTGCAAAAACATGATTAAAAATACTGATCTTAATCCTATTGTTTTTGATATTGCTGGTTGGCTTCATGATATAGGAAGAAAAGATGATAAAGATACTCATCATGAAATTGGTTTAGATTATTTAGACACCTTCTTAACAAAACAGCCTGAATTTAAAAACTTACAACCAGAAATTGCTGATTGTATTTTAAATCATCGTAGATCTCAAACACCGACTACTATGTATGGGAGAATTATTCAAGTCGCTGACAAGCTTTCTAAACATCATAGAGATTGGATTGCTTATGCTAATAAGTAATTGTTGGCGAAACGTCAAAACGCGAAGTTTGGCCAAAACATTGTTCTTGGATTTCGCGAAAAGTGGTCTGCATGAATCAACCACTTTTCTGATTTTACTTCAAGGCGTAGTAGACTTCTGTTTAGTAACCTCCAAAACCTTTTAATACTCTCACTTCTTCATTCTTCGCATGAGAATCCCTTCATCAAAAGCCCACCTCGCTCCCATGGCAGGCATTACCGATATTGCATTTAGAGAACTCTGTTGTGAACATAAAGCTGGTCTTACTGTTAGTGAACTCGTCAGCGTTTATGGTATTATTCAAAATCAAGAAAAATCTTTTAATCTTTTACAATCTTCAACCAAAGAAAAATTTTTTTGTGCTCAACTTTTTGGAAGTAAACCAGATCTTTTCGCAAAAGTTGCAGAAAAAATTAATGTAAAATGCATTGATATTAATGCTGGTTGTCCCGTTTCTAAAGTAAACGCTGATGGCGCTGGTGCTTCTTTGATGAAAGACAAAAAAAACATTCAAAAAATTATTTCAAAAATATCAAACGTAACAAACCAACCAGTAAGTATCAAACTTCGTTTAGGAATAACAACCAACATTGTTTTACCAATTGCAAAAGCCTGCGAGGACGCAGGAGCCCATCACATTACTATTCACGGAAGAACTAAACAGCAAGCGTATACTGGCAAAGCTAATTGGAAACCGATTCAGGAGTGCGCAAATGAACTCTCTATTCCTGTTATTGGCAACGGCGATATCAAGTCTTATAAAGACATTCAAGCCAGACTAAAAAACTCAGTAATTCATAGCGTTATGGTGGGAAGAGCTGCGAGTGGTAATCCTTTTTTGTTCAAAAATATTTACAACAAAGAAGATACTCAACCAACAAACAAAGAACGTTTAACAACATTTACAAAATATCTCAAAAAAGCACAAGACTATAACATCCACTTTACCCATCAAGTCCTGCAAGCGCAACACTTTACTAAAGGCATTCCTCAAGCAACAGTATTTCGCTCTCAACTTTTCAAAACAAAAACTAGTGATGACTTACAACACGCGGTTGCGCAATTCTTGGAGGGTCAAGAATGAAATACTTCGTCGGTATTGATGAAGCTGGTCGTGGCCCAACTCTTGGTCCTTTAGTATTAGCTGCTTCACTTTGCACAAAAGAAGATAAGGATTTTTTCAAAGCACAAGGTGTTACTGATTCCAAACTTCTTTCCCTTACTAAACGCGATGCGTTAAAAAAGCTCATTCAAGAAAAAACGCAGTACGCAATCACTAAGGCTTCGCCTGAAAAAATCGACAAAGCACTTATCAATCCTTCTTCATCACTTACGTATTTAGAAGCTGACATGACTGTTACTCTTCTTAAAAAATTCTTAAAAATAATTTCACAAAAAGAACACAAAGACGTTCACGTGATGATTGATTTGCCTTCAAAAAATAAAGAATCCTATCTTTCTTACATCAAAACAAAATTACAAAATAATAAGGTAATAATAAACGCAGAGTTTAAAGCAGACTTACATCACGTTGAAGTTGGAGCCGCATCAATCCTGGCAAAAACAACAAGGGATGCGGCAATACGTCAAGCAGAAAAAAAACTAAAGATTGCTATTGGTTCGGGCTATCCAAGCGATCCTTACACAAAAAAAGCACTAGAGCAACATCTAAAAGTTTTAGAAGACGCAAAGCTTGTGAGAACAACTTGGCAAACAATAAAAAACCTCAAAAACAAAAAATCTCAGAAATTATTGGATTCGTTTTAGTTTTTTAATAAGTTTTAAATACATCAACACTCTAACTTTCTTCAGGTGATAGTATGTTTTTTGAAGAAAAAAATAACTTAGATGAAAAAACTCTAGATATGAAACGAGCAATCGATTCATTAAAAGAAGAGATGGAAGCTGTTGATTCTTACAATCAACGAGCAGATGCAACTAACGATTCAGAACTTAAACAAATCTTACAGCATAATGCTGACGAAGAAAAAGAACACGCTTCTATGCTTATTGAGTGGATTCGAAGAAATGATCCTACTATGGATAAAGAATTAAAAGACTGGGTCTTTACAGAAAAAGCTTTCCAACACGAGTAAAACGGCGGTCGGGGTTCGGTGAACTATTAAGTTCTTTTCTTTTTTTACTTCTTCAAGGCGCATTATTGGTTTTTGTAGACTACTAAAACGACGTTTACTTAACGGCGGTTTTAATTGCGAAAAGCTATCTGCAAACAATCAATAGCTTTTCTAAGCTTGCGTCAAGGTGTTAGTAGTTTTTAGTATGCTTATTTAAACTGCTTTTTAATCTTTTTAAATAAACTTTCATATGGTTTTTTATTTGAAAGTTCATCATCTAATTTTTTTACTGCTTCTTTTTGTTTTTTAGACAGTTTATGAGGAACTTCAATTTGTATTTTTATGAATTGATCCCCTTTAGAATTTCCGTGAAGGGATGGTAAGCCTTCTCCTTTCATACGAAGCAATGTGCCTGGTTGTGTTCCAGCAGGAATTTTAAGTTTTGCTTGTGAGAGAATTGTCGGAATAGTTATTTTATCCCCTAATGTTGCTTGACTAAATGTTATAGGAACTTCTAAGTATACGTCTGCTCCTTGTCGTCGAAAGTTTTCATCTTCTTTAACACTAACGAGAATGTATAAATCTCCTGGAGGGCTTCCTGCTTCTCCTGCTTCGCCTTCTTCTCGTAAGCGTAACTGCGCACCATCTTGTACACCTGCAGGAATTGAAATTTTAATTTCTTTTTCACTAATAACCCATCCGTTACCATTACAATCAGTACATGTTTTGCTAATAATTTTTCCTTGACCTTGACATTTTGGACATATAGCTTCTGATTGAAAAACACCAAATGGTGTTCGTTGTTGTTGAAGAACTCTTCCTTGCCCTCCACATGTTGAACAGGTTTTTGCATCAAAACCGCCCTCACCGTGACACGTTTCACAAACATTTCTTTTTTTGATTTTAATAGTTTTATCAATACCTTGCGCTACATCTTTTAAAGTGACTGTGGTGTGATATTCTAAATCTCTACCTCGTCGTCGCCGCGTTCCTCTTCTTGATGAACCGCCAAGCCCACCACCAAAAATTGATTCAAAAATATCGTCAAAATCAAATCCGCTACTGCCGTTAAAATTAAAACCTCCAAAACCTTGACTTTGTCGTTGTCCTTGTCCGCCACCAAATTTCATACCTTCGCTTCCGAACTGATCGTATTGTTTACGTTTAGAATCATCGCCAAGAACACTTGCTGCTTCATTAATTTCTTTAAATTTAATTTCAGCCTGAGGATTATCTTTATTAAGATCTGGATGGTATTTTTTTGCAAGCTTTTTGTAAGCTTTTTTTATCTCTTCTTTAGAAGCGCCTTTTTCTACGCCGAGTGTTTTATAATAATCTTTGTCTGCCAACGTTACACCTTTTACTGGATGCGGGGATCAGAATACTGCCTCGCGGTTTAATTGTTATAAATGTGATATATGAACTGTATACGTAAAAAAATAAAATAAAA
>JBKHAG010000002.1:0-65264 GCA_046543005.1 Candidatus Woesearchaeota archaeon
GAGAAAGAATTTGAAGAAGAAATAGTTTGTAAAAAATTAGAAAAGTTGGTAAAAACACTATGAAAATACTCACAATCATTGGAGCAAGACCGCAATTTATCAAAGCAGCTGTTTTTAGTAAAGTAGTTAAGAAATATAACGATATCGAAGAAGTGATTATACACACAGGTCAACACTACGATAAAAATATGAGCCAAATTTTTTTTGATGAATTAGACATTCCTAAACCCAAATACAATTTACATATTAATGGTGGAAGTCACGCTCAACAAACAGGCCGTATGCTTATTGAGTTAGAAAAAATCTTTTTAGAAGAAAAGCCTAATTTTATTTTAGTCTATGGAGATACTAACTCCACGCTTGCAGGTGCGCTTGCGGGAAGTAAAATACATATTCCAATCATTCATATAGAAGCAGGATTTAGAAGTCACGATAAAGAAATGCCTGAAGAAATAAACAGGATTTGTACAGATCATATGAGTTCATTATTGTTCTGCCCTACAAAAGAAGCAGTCAATGAATTAAAAAAAGAAGGAATTACTCAAGGAGTTCATTTTGTTGGAGATATAATGTATGACGCGGTTAAAGACTTTTCTAACACTCAAACAAACATTTTAGAAAAATATTCATTAGAAAAAGAAAAATACATATATTGCACTATTCATCGAGCACAAAATACTGATTCTAAAGAAAAACTACAAAACATCTTTGATGCATTAGTTAAAAGTGACGAGCAAATAATAATACCCCTACATCCTCGAACAAGAAAAAAATTAGAAGAATTCAAATTATTTTCAAAGTATGAAAATAAAAACATTCTTTTTTTAGAACCAATAAATTATTTTGAATCTTTAGAACTAACAAAAAACGCTAAAAAAATAGTTACAGACTCAGGAGGAGTTTTGCGTGAAGCATATTTCTTACAAAAAACATGCATTGTTGTAAGAGACTCAATAGAATTTGTAGAAATGATAAAAGACGAAGAAGGAATTTTAGTTGGTTCTGATAAAGAAAAGATAATTACTGCGATAAAAGAATTCAAAGCAAAAGGAGAATTTAAAAATTACTTTGGAAACGCAACAACAGCAAAACAAATAGTAAAAGTGTTAAGAAGATGAAAGAGAGAAAACTAATAATACTAGCTCCAGAATACGACCGATTCATAAAAGGATCGGGCGAAGAACTAGCGAATTATTTTGACAACATACTTGTGATAATACCTAAATGGAAAAAAATATTTGGGAAAACTATTTTTCAAACAATTAACAAAAAAAATTTCACAGATAAAAAAAATGTGAAAATAATAACTATAAAAGTTTCTGCAAATATAGGACTTGCAAAAAATAAAATTAAAAAAATAATAAAAAAAGCAAGATATGAAAATGCAGAAATACTATCACACTTTCTCGTACCTTATGGCGCTCTTGGTAATTTAATTAATAAAGAAAAAAACACAATAATAGGACATGGATTCGACATATATAAATTTCCTCAAAAAAATTTTTTATGTAAATTAATTGCAAAAAATATAATGAAAAAATGTAAAAAAATAATCACTGTTTCTTATGCGAATTTAAAACACATTAAAAAATTAGGTTTTAAAGGAAAAACCATTGTTATCCCAAATGGATTTAATTCTGAAAAATTCAAACCCCTTAAAAATAAAAATAAATTAAAAGAACAATTACATATTCCTAAAGACAAAAAAATACTTCTCCACGTGGGAAATTTAGTTCCTGTGAAAAATCATAAAAACCTCATTAAAGCAATAAACGAATTACGAAAAGAAAGACAAGACTTTATTCTTTATTGTGTTGGAGGAGGAGTTGAAGAAAAAAATATAAGAAATCAGTTTAAAAATCTAAAATTAAAAAAATATGTTAAACTAATAGGTGTCAGACCCCATGATGAAATCCCGAAATGGATGAATGTGGCTGATTTGTTTGTTTTACCCAGTTATATTGAAGGAAACCCAACAGTGATGTTTGAATCATTAGCATGCGGAACGCCATATGTAGGAACAACCGTTGGAGGGGTGGGAGAAATCATAACTTCTGATGAATATGGCCTATTATATAAAAATCCAAATAATTATAAAAAATTAAAAGAATTGATAAACAAAGGACTAAATAAAAAATGGAATAAAAAAGAAATTCTAAGTTACTCAAAAAAATATACTTGGAAAAACATAACAAAAAAACTAAGTGAAGAATTATGAAAATAAAAAAAGAAATAGCAGGATTAAATTTTGAAATAGTATATGATAAAACTAGAAAATATTCTAAAAATTTAGAAAAAGAATTGAAAATTTATTCTAATAGTGAAGAAAAAGAAATAATAAAAATATATATAGATACAAAAAAAGAACCAGAAACAGTCATGAATAATCCAAGCATCCAATTCAGTTCAGAAAATATTTTTGGAATAGAAACCACTTTTATGAAAATATATTGGATAAAAGAAAAAGAAAAGATAAAAGAAATAATAATAAAAACAAAATACAATAAAGTAAATTATTTAATGAATTTAGCACATTATTTTGCAGGAAAAGATTTAGAAAAACCAATAAATCTAATTACAAAACAATTACACGAATTAGTTTTTATTCCCACAATTTTTTTTGAAGAAAATAAAACATTGTTTCATGGATCTTGTATTAAAAAAAACAATCAAACAATCTTAATTGGAGGAACAGGAGGAGTAGGTAAAACATCTGCACTTCTAAGCCTAAACGGTAAAAAAACATATTTTTTAGCAGATGATATGACTATTATCAAAAAAAATAGAAACATAGAACCCAATTTTGCGTATCCAAAAATTTATGCATATAATCTAATAGGAAATAGAAAGTTAAAAAAAGAAACATTAAATAAAACAAACATCCTGAAAAAAATAGCATTTAATATTCTTTCAAAAATAAGTAAAGATATGGTTAGAAAAAGAGTAAATCCAAAAAAATTATTTCTTACAACAAACAATAGTTCAAAAATAAATAAATACATAATTTTAAGTAAAGGTTCACAAAGTAAAATAACAAAAGAAATAATAAATACAGATATAGCTACAAACAACACTTGGAGAATAATTGAAACAGAATATAGTCAATTTATAAATCATTTAAAATGGCACGCATTTAATTGCGAAATAGATAATATGAAAAATAATTTTGATTATGCAAAAATTAAACAACAAAAACTATCTATAACAAAAAATATTCTTAAAAATACTGAAAATGTATTAGTAAAAATTCCAGAAAAAATAAAACATGAAAAATATTTAAAAGAAATAAAAGAAATACTAAAATGAAAAAGATATTATTTGTTTATGATAAAAATATAAATTTGAACAAAATAAGTGTTTTATATCAAACGCCAAAAATTTATTCAGAAAATGGTTTTGACGTTCACGTTATTTGTGAAAAACCAATCAACAAAAAATTAAAGAATAAATGTAAAAACGTAAGATTCAAAACATATTCACCCGCTAGATTAAATAAAAAAATAACAAACAAATACCTATTATTCTTAAAATTTAAAATTGAAGACCGCATAAATAGAAACAAACTAAAGAAAAAAATAAAAAAAGAAAATTTCGATATAATATATCTGATGGGGGTTAATTCAATTCTTGCAGGAAAAAAAATAAAAGATAAACAAAAAGTACATCGTTTTTTTGGTACATGGGACCTTTACGAATCAATAAAAAAGAACAAAAAAAAGCGAATTCTATATTTTGAAACGATAAAGGCTATGGGCTTAAAAAATAATTTAACAATATTAACTAACGATGGGACTGATTCAGATAAAATTTATAATATTAAAAACAAAGGAAAATATCTTTTTTTAATAAACGGAGTAGATAACAAAATATCAAAAAAGAAAAAAAGAAAAAAAGAAAAAAAGAAAAAAATATTTCTAGGAATCAGTAGATTAGTAAATATAAAAAAACCAGAAAAGTTAATTTATATCGCAAAAGAATATAAAAAATTAAATAAAAACTTTAAATTAATAATTCTGGGCGATGGCCCTGAAAGAAAAAAACTAGAAAAAATAATCAACAAAAAAAAATTAGAAACCGAAGTTATTTTAAAAGGAAAAGTTGATAACGAAGTAGTCCAAAATTATTTAAATCAGGCAGATTTAATAATATCGACATACGATGTTAGTAATTTGGGAAATCCTTTTTTAGAAGCTATGAATGCAGAAAAGCCAATTTTTACTTTTGAAAACAATGAGCTTAAAAAAATAATAAAGCATAAAAAAAACGGATTTATCTATGAAAACAAATCTTCAAATTATAAAGTAATTGCTAAAGATATAAATAAATATCTTGAAAATAATAAATTTCAAGAAGAAATGAAAAAAAATATAAAAAAAACAAAAAAAGAGATAATTATTACCTGGGAAGAAAGAATAAAAAAAGAAATTAAAGAAGTCAAAAAATTATTATAATCCAATTCTTCTCATAGTTTAAACCGACTAAACTAATATTTTTCTATACAGTTTAAAGAATAATTTTTCCTATTTCTGCATAATTAGGACCATTAAATTCCCAGAATTTAAAAAAAACTAACCTTCATAAAATTTAATTAATTCATCATATAAGTCATCAGATTTTTTAAAAATTATTTTTCTCATTAAAAGAGAAACGATCAACAGTATGATTGTTAGTCCTAAAAAAATCAAATAACCAACACCTCCATTTCGTAGAGATAATTCTAAACCAAGTAAAGTCGTAGCGACTGCTAAAAAAGCCAAACATAAATTAAAATAATTTTTATCTTTTTCCAAAGTATGAGAATAGTTTAGTTTTAGTTTTTCAAGGCGGTTTTGTTTTAAGTTTTCCATTTTTAATAACCTTTAATTTTTTTAGTCACTGGGTGGTATTGGTTGTTATCAAAGGCTTTTTGCTCAGGCATAAAGCGAAGTTTTTCCACAAGAGATATTGCGTTTCTCGTATCTTCTATAGTGTATCCTTTCCCGTTTAGTATGGATTGGTATACTTTTGTATGCAAGTCAGTAAATCCTTTTGAAAAGTCAAACTCTTCGTTATTAATTGAAAGCGCGCGGTATGCTTTAGTCGTATGTTTACCTAGTGTTTTTAGATCATTTCTATCAACTGAAAGATACCACCTAACATTTGCTTTTTCTAAAGATAAAAATCCCGCCATTTTATGTTTTGGATCGTTAAGGTGTAGTTCTGCGTATTCTGGTTTTCCAAAAATCCACGTCAGCATATCAAAAAAATGAACACCTATATTTGTCGCTACCCCTCCAGATTTTTCTATATCTCCTTTCCAAGAGTAATCATACCATTTTCCTCGCGGAGTTATATAATGTAAATCAATATTGTGCTTTTGCACAGAAGATTTTGAATCAACTTTCTTTTTCAAATCCAAAATAGCTTGGTGCTCTCGCAGTTGTAAAATAGTATAAATAGTGCCAGGATATCTATCTTGGACTTCTAAAAGGCCATCAATATTTTTTTCATTAAGCACTATTGGTTTTTCACAGATAACATCTGCATCATTTCTCAGTCCAAAGCGAATATGTGAATCGTGTAAATAATTAGGCGTGCAAATAGACACAAAATCTATTTTTTTATTTTTTTCTTGGCGTAGTTTATCTACATGTCTATCGAATCGTTCAAATTCTGTAAAAAAATCAACATCTTCAAAATATGAATCAATAACACCCACTGAATCAGAAGTATCCATAGCAGCAAGAAGTTCATTTCCAGTTTCTTTAATAGCTTTTAAATGTCTTGGAGCAATATAACCGCCTAATCCCAATAATGCAAAATTTTTTTTAGCCATAAACATAACCTCTAAAGAAGAGAAAGTTAAAAGGATTTAAAAAACTACTGATGAATGGTATAAAAAGTAGTATCCCGAAAATCTTTCGGGTTTGGTTGCGTTGAGTTTATGAAGAGGGTTTTGTTTTAGCTTTGTATGAGATTTGAGATAGTAAGTTTTTTTGGGAAGATAATTAACTTTTCATTTAGAAGAGTAGTGGCAGTTTATGGTAGAAAGTTTATTAGAGTTTCTTTTAGAGAATTCATCAAACATTATATTAAAAGACTCATCAAGAGTCTTATTAGAAGAGTTTTGTGTAATATTGTTCTTAGAGTAGTATATTGGTTAAGGCGCAGGTTAAAAAAGAAACGAGAAGTTTACCAAATTAGTTAATTGTTGATAAAAATATTATTTTTGAGCACTTTTTTTCTTAGTTAATTTATGACCTATTACTTCAGAAAATAACAATAAACTGCCATACATAAGTACACTCGCACCTACGATTAAAAATAATTGTAAGTGAATGATGTAAGATATTAAAAACCACAATCCTGCACTTGCTATGAGCGGTAGCCATAGTTTTTTAAGAAAATTAAACCTTAACATGTTCTTTTGAATATAAAAGTACATTATTACAAACATAAGCGCGTACGTTATTGTTGTTGCAATTGCTGCTCCGTAGAGTGAATATTTTGGTATTAAGAGGATGTTAAACAAGATGTTTATTCCAGCGCCTATTCCTGCAATGATTGCGAATTGTTTTTGTTTATCACACGCAGCCATGAATTGAGAAAGTAGTGTTGTTAAAAACACAAAGACTTGTGCAATAATAAGTATTTGAAATACTAAAGCGGTTTCAGGTGATTGAAAATCGTAGACAAATTCTATAATTCTTGATGATAAAAGCATTACACCAACTACTATTGGCAATAATAAAACCATAGAATAATATAATAATTTTTCAAGAAGTTTTTGTAAATTCTTTTTACTTGTTTTATACAGTTTTGAAAATAAAGGAAAACCAAACGTGAGCAAGACCATAGGTATAACATTTAATATGTTAATGAGTTTATACGCTGCGTTATACCATCCAGTCACTACGTCTCCTTGCATGAAGGAAAGAAATAAAGTGTCAATTCGCACATACACCGATGCAAAAGCGACTATTAAAATAAAAGGGTATCCTTGTTTGAATAAGTCTTTAAGAAACGGCCATTGTAAGCTAAACGCGTAGGTGAAGTGTTTTTTTGCAACCAGCCACAAGATAAGTGTTTTAATAACTTGTGAAGCAAATAAAACTATAACAAATAAAAATAATGAACGAAACAACCATAAAACTACAATACCAACAAGTAAAGCCACTAGGCGTTCAATAATGCTTGACCACGCTATTGTTTTTGCCTTGTGTTGCACGCGAAGAATATTTTTAAAAAATCTGCCGTAAGATGACGCAAGTGTTAACAATCCAACAACAAACAACGCAGAAATTAAATCATTTTTCCCAATAAAAAATATTGTGATTGCATACACTACAAAGGAAATAAGAAGTAATAAAGTTTTAAATGTTAAAATATTGGATACATATTTATCAACATCTTTAAAGTCTCGCGAAAGATCTCGCACCATAAGTGGCGACATTCCCCAGTCTGAAAAAATAAAGAAGAATCCTACGAAGGCAAATAAGAAACTGTATTGTCCTAAGCCTTCTGCACCAAGTGTTCGCGAAAGCACTAAAATAATAATATAAGAAAGAATATTTTCAACTGCTGTTGCTATTGCAACCATCCCAGTATTTTTCATATAAGAAAATCCCAGTCCTTGAGTTGGAATACCTAGTTTTGTAAGGATTGTCTTTACAAGATTCATGAAGTCGTTAAACCTAACAGTATTTAAAAAAGCTTTGATAAATAGCGCGTTCTTCGCAAATTCTTCGAAAAATTCTCCTAAACACATTTTAAACTGTTTTTCCTATATACTGTACGTCACGCAACATATCGATCCACACGAGGTGTATAAATGGGATTATCTAATAAAAAAGAAGAACAACTACGAAAAATGCCTCTTATTCAGAGCACTTTTCAAAAAAGTAAAGATGGGCGCTACTTAGTCCATAAAACAACAATAACAACAATACGACCTATAGCTTATTTTGAAAAAGTTATTGAAAACGAAGGCAGTGTTGAAGACTGCGAAGTGCAACAACAACTCAAAGCCACTGATTTGATGATTGAACAAGGAAGCGAATTGTTAGCACAAGATTAAGTACACTATTATGTGCTCTTGAGATTTCTTTTCTGCCACTAACCCCTCAAACAACAATTCTTAAGAGCACTTTTTATTTTTTTAATTCTTTTTTATCAAAGCAATAAAGAATCCTTGCGTGTTAGTTTTATGTGGCCAAAAACGTTTGGTTTTAGATAAAGAATCAGCGAATTGTTTACCCATTGTTTTTGTATACCCCTTATCACCTACGTCCAAATCAATGGTTTCAAGTGTAAGGTCTTTATGAGTTTGTAAGAATTTGTGAATTTGTTCTTCGTTTTCTTCTATTTCAAGCGAACATGTTGAATAAAGTATGTAGCCTCCTTTTTTAGTAACTAAATAAGCACTGTTAAGGAGTTGAGATTGTTCTTTTAATCGTGATTGTACATCAAGCAAAGTTCTTTTCATAAAGAAATCTTTTTGCACGCAAAAATTCCCACTACATGGTGCGTCAAGTAAGACCACGTCAAATTCTTGACCTAAATCATCAGAAAATTTTGCATCTTTTTTATAGACAACAACGTTACTTGCACCTACTCGTTCAAGATTGTATATGAGTTTTTGAAGACGAGGAGCTTGATTATCTAAAGCAACAATAGTTGCGTGAGAAAACACGTCTGCAAGTTGTGTTGTTTTTGAGCCCGGCGCAGCACACATATCCAAGATAAGAGGATTTTTAGGAAGACAAAGAGTGGATGCGACTTGTACAGGAAGTTGACTTGCCGCTTCTTGAATGTAAAAATATCCTGCTAAGTGTTGCGCAGTTGATGAAAGAGATTCTGAACTAATAACTTCATATCCTTTATCCAAATAAGGGATTTTTTTAAGCACAATACCTTTTTTTTCAAGTTGTGAAAGTATTTTTTTTTCATCAGCTTTAGTAGTAATACGAATAGCTTGAGGAATAGTTATATCTTGTGGGTCAAATTCTTCTCCCCAGTTTTTATATCGTTGTAAAAGGTTCATGTATTCACCAAAATTTTTTGTAATAAAATAAGTAAGACAAAGTAATTACAGCAATAATTACTTTGAATGACGATCCGGAATGTTTATTGTTATAGTTCCTTGCTTTTCATTTATTGTGCTTACATAATCTAAAGCCAAAAGTTCTTTTTTAAGTGCTGACCAATCTTGAATCTTTCTTTTTTTTGCAATAGTATCAAGCAATAGTTGTATTTGTTGGTAGTGTAAATATAATAGTTCCCCTTTTTCTTGATTTTCTTGAGAAGATTTTGTTATAGTGCGTAATTGTTTTTCTTGTTTTTTTATAATGGTGTCAATTTTTGAAGTTGATTTTTTTGCTTGTTGACGAGTTTTTTCTTGAGATTTTTTTACATTTTGTAAAACTACTTTTGCTAATGCCTGTGAAAACGTATCAACGAATTCATATGTTTGATCAGCTTGAGATTCTAAAATAAAAGGAAGAGCTGTTGTTTGATTTTGAATACAAGGATTATAACAATCAAATAGGCCTTGTAAAACGTCAAATAGTTTTTCGATGTCTTGTTGAGAAGAATCTTGCAACGATTTTTTTTGATCAAATTGTGAGCGAACAAGGACTTCTTGAGCAAATAATCCTCCTAGACCACAATCAACTGCTAAAAAAGTCACTAAAGTATCTTTTGAAGAATTTTTTTGAAGACGATAAAACTCTTCTTTTGAAAGTGTTGGAATAACAGGTAAAGACAGTTGTGGAGTGTATTTTTGCTTATGAAGGAGCTTTGTTTTTTCGTTATAAATTTTTTGATGAAAAACACTAAGAATACTATTTTGCTCATCTACATAAATAATATTTCCTGTTGAGTATAATTCTATATATAGTATTCCTTTGCCTTGTTTTGTAGATAGGTGTAAGGCAATTGTTCTTTCAAAACCTATTTGTTGGATTTTTGTAATAAAGGCGCCTTGAATTTTTCTTCGCAAGGACTGACAAAAACTTGGAGGAGTTTGAGGAAATTCAGGTTTAAAATCAGCAAGACAAATTTGTCCAGGTAAAGAAAGAAAAAGATGTTGTTTTTTTTTTAAAGGAACATGAAACGTGAATAAAAAATCAGGCGATTCTTTTTGTTGAAAGATTTTATCTATTTTTCCACCTTCTAAAACCAATAGTTCTTTGACAAAAAAAGAAAGTTCTAAAGAGGAAATTGTTGTATTCATAACGATAAAGAAGAAGAGATTGTTTAAATAAGTACCGGAGAAAAAATACATTAATATTTTCTAATATATATTTTATATAATATACATCCTCAATCAAAGAAATATTTATATACTGAGCATCCAACCTTGTTATTAAAACACAACAACTAAGGCAGTAACTAAGAGGTTGTGTGAGAAGGGTGTAGAGTGGCAATAACAACTAAATTTGGGGATAAAGGAAAGACCATGATTTTATTTGGTCATGTCGTTGATAAAACACACCCTATTTTAGATGTTGTTGGAACCATTGATGAACTCAGCGCAAATATAGGCATTGCTCGCGCAAGTGTTGTTGCTCCAGGTCTTAAACAAGAACTTCTTAACATACAAAAAAAATTATTTATTATAGGTGCAGAAGTAGCGACCCGAGAAGAAGATTTTTCCAAACTTAAACAAACAATTCAAGCTCAAACAATTCAAGAAATTGAAGAAGAAATTGAAAAATTAGAAGAGTATAACAACATCGATAATTGGTCCATACCAGGAGAAAATCTTAGTTCTGCATTTATTGAAAAATCTCGAACTGTTGCTAGAAGACTTGAACGACGAATTATTCAACAACAACATCACAATGAACAAACTCGATTATATCTTAATCGCCTTTCAGATTATTTATGGCTTTTAGCTCAAAAAGAAGAATATTATCTTCGAGGCGTAGAAAAACAAAGCACTGAGCCAGTAAGTAATCAAAAACAACAAACAATATTCTAAATACCTACGCCCCCACATTAGTAGTATCGCGTGCAATAATGAAAAGAAAATATTCAAAAGCATGGGTTGAAAGTATTATTGAACTTATCATACTCGTTTTTCTCATACCTTTACTTTTTAGTGTTGCGTGGTTTGTTGGAGTAATGTATACAATTGCAATTCTTGGAGCAGTCGTTTCAGGAATTTTATTTAAAAAAAAAGGAATAGCTCTTCTTATTATTATTGGAACTGTTCTTTCTTATTGCGTAACATTATTATTTCCTACTGCTAAAGATGCGTATACAACAGGAGATTATATTAGTTTTGGAGTTATAGCATTACTTGCACTAAGCATTTGGTTTATTGCGTGGAAAATAAAACAAGGAAAATAATAAGGCAAACCCATAAAAACAATAAATTATTATTAGTAAGAAAAATAGAGCAAAAACAAAAGAAAAAAAGTTATTTTAAGTCACAATCACGTTACAATCATGAATTGACTGAGTTGTTCATTTCATATCACAACCGTAGTCAAAAACACTTGGTTCTTCGTTGGTTGCTTATTTCATATCACAACCGCCTTTAAACCCACAACCTGCAGAACACTCTGTACAACCGCCAAGTTTGACCATTTTCCCTTTTTTGCATACCGGACAAGTATTACCAATTTCGGAACCACACACAACATCTTGTGTATGTGTTGTTGTATCTGCTGGTTTTTTGAGTACTTCTTGAGAAGACTCTTCTTTAATATCGTTTTTAGAATCTTCAACACTAGAGGGAACTGCTTGACCAGATCCTTTATCTTCAAGATTTTTTTCACCTGTGTTTTTATCAGTTGATAAAATTTGTTCATCTCTGGAGCCATCTCTATAAATAGTCATTCCTTTACAACCTAAGTCATAAGCAAGTTCATAGAGTTGCATAGTGTCATCAACAGTAAAGTTTGCAGGAACATTTGCAGTTTTTGAAATTGAAGAATCTGTCCATTTTTGAATTGCTGCTTGTACTTGTACATGTTGTTGAGGACCTAAATCCATTGCACCAACAAAAAAGTCTTGCAAAGAACCATCTTCTTTTTTTACATAATCTTTTACGATATCAATATCCACTTCGTGAAAGCCTAATCTACTTTGTTGAAAATATTTAAACGCGAAAAATGGCTCGATGCCAGTAGATGTTCCAAGCATAGAACCAACAGTTCCTGTGGGTGCTTGAGTTGTTAAAGATACATTTCGCATTCCTTTTTCTTTTATTTTTTCTTGCACGTGTTGAGGAAGTCGTTGCACGAATTGACTTTTTAAAAATTTCTCGCCATCATAATAAGGAAAAGATCCTTTTTCTTCTGCTAAATCAGCAGACATAGAATACGCCTCGCTCGTTATTGTTTTATAGAGTTTATCCATGAATTCTAAACTTTCTTGGCTTCCAAAAGGAATACGCATTCGAAGAAGAACTTCTGCAAGTCCTAAAGTTCCACAACCTACTCGTCGTTCACTTTTTTGATTTTTTTCATTTTCCTCAAAAATATAAGGTGTTAAATCAATAACATCGTCTAAAAATCGTACAAGAAGTTGAGCAGATTGTTTGAGTTCTTCCCAATCAAAATCATAAATAGGACCTATATTATCTTCTCCCGTTTTATAGAGAAAATTATTAAGAGCAAGATGACCTAAGTTACAAACGCCCCAAGGCGGAAGTCCTTGTTCCCCGCAAGGATTGGTGCAAACAATGTCATTATAATAATAGGAATTGCTTTGATCATTGTAGCGTCCAGAAAAAATTATTCCAGGCTCTGCGCTTTTCCATGCACTACCAATAAGTTCATGCCATAATTTTCGTGCTTTAATAGTTTTATAAACTTTAGTTTTTCTACCATTTTTTTTCCATCGCCAAAGATTTCCATCCCAATACTCATCATATAATTTTTTAGTTTCAGGATCTTCAATATCAGGATATTCTAAAGACCAATCACTACCTGTTTTTACTGCTTCCATAAATTGATTAGAAACAAAAACAGAGATGTTTGCATTATCTAAAAAACCTATTTTGTGTTTGGAAGCGATAAATTCTTCTATATCAGGATGCCAGTCTGCAAGAGCAAGCATAAGAGCTCCTCTTCGAGAACCACCTTGTTCGATTAGACCTGTTGCGTTTGAATATAAATTTCCCCAAGACACTGCTCCTGAAGATTTTCCATTAACGCCTTTTACCCGGGCATATCGTGGTCGTAGCGAACTTAGATTTATTCCTACGCCGCCGCCTCGACTCATAATTTCAACAAGTTCAAATAAAGTATCTTGAACAATTGAACGCCGAGAATCTTTTGGTGAAGGGATAACAAAACAATTATATAAGGTTAAGTTTGATGTATAATTTCCTTTTTCGTCAACATTTGCTCCAGCCATAATTCTTCCTGCTGGTTGAATGTAGCCTTTAAGAAGAGCTTGAGTAAATTTTTGTGCGTATTCATCTTTTTTTATACCTTCAACACTTGCTACTGCTCGAGCTACTCGACAATAAGCATCATAAATACTTTCTTCAGGTTTATCACATTTTAAAATATCAATTGCTTGCGTGTCATCTTTAAACGCGCCTGTTATAAAATATACTTGAACAATATTTCCTTGTTGTTTTGTAATAATTCCTAAATCTTTTTTTGGATATTTTGGGTGATCTTTTGAAATGGCAACGACTACATCTCCGATGCCAATTTTATTTGCAATTGTTTTTTTTGCATAACGATCTAAAAAAATGATCAAACCCATTTCTTTAAGATGAGTAGAATTGTTAAGAATGTTTTTTGCTTGTTGACTTAAAGGTATTTTTTTTTGTTGTAATTCTTCAACGATTTTAACATCAAGAGTATTTTTTTGAAGAATTTTAGTTTTCATTTCTTGCATGGTTTACACCTCAATAACAGAACAAGTTGTCTCTATAAAACACCATATATAGTGTTTATTTACATGTCTGCACACTACATGTAGTTTGATGATGAAGCTATATAAATATAACGATACTATTTCATAAGCGATGAAAAATAGCTTTTTAAAAATACACATCAGAAAATATGTTTTACACACTCTTTAGCAAAAAAATTATAATTCATCTAAAAGTAATTCTCCTACAACATCATCAACAACTTCTTGAACGGACTCTTCAACTGCGTCATCTTCAAAAGCCCATAGTTTGGTTTGTTTTTTAGTCATTAACGCTTGAGAATCTCTACAACCGTCTCTATATACAGTAATACCTTTACATCCTAATTTGTGAGCCATTTTCATAATTTTTGCGATGTCGTCTTGAGAATAAGAATGAGGTAAATTAATAGTTTTGGAAATAGAATTATCAATATATTGTTGAAAGACAGCCATGACTTTAAGGTGCTCTACAGGAGAAACATCCATTGCTGTACGATACACTGATTTAAAATCATCATCTAACCAAGAAATATTTTGAACAGTATCAACAAACTGAAGTTGAATTTTAGCAGTTCTATCAATAGGCAAGCCATCAACTGCTTGTTTAAAATAAGGATTAACAATCGAATATTCTTTACCTTGTGAAGTTGTTGTGGTATAGGAAAATGCATACACGGGTTCAATGGACTGAGAGGATTGGGCAAGTAAGCTTGTTGAACCTGTTGGTGCAATAGAAGTCATTGTTGCGTGACGCATAGGTCTATCCCACGTACAACGTTCAAACTCAGGAAAACTACCTCGTTGCTTAGCAAGATCGTGTGAAGCGCTATGTGCTTCCTCTTTAATAATAGACATCCACTCTTTGATAATCTGAAGCGACTGTTTGCTGCCATAAGATACCCCTAAAGCAAACAATACATCTGCAAACCCCATTACACCAAGACCTATCTTTCGAACTTTAAGAGAAGCAGATTTTATTTTGTCATGAGCATATACGTGCATGTCTAAAGAATTATCTAAAAAACGTACAGCAACACGAACGGCATATCGTAAAGCGTCAGCATCCAATACGAGACCATTTGTTTTTTTTGCAGACTCATCTTTTTTTAAAAATTTTGAGAGTACAAGGTGGGTGTAAGGGACACCTTCAAAAGATTCCAACTCGTATTGTCCACACGATCCAGTGCATAAAACTTTTTTATCTTTAAAGGGATATGTTTTATTCATCAAATCAATAAAAACAATACCTGGATCGCCTGTCTTCCAAGCTTGTTCAACGATTTCATCAAATAAAGCTCGAGCTTTAATAGTTTTTACAACTTCATTGTTTCTAGGATTACGAAGCGAAAAATCACCGTCTGATTCTACTGCTTTCATAAAGTCATCAGATACTGCAACCGATAAATTAAAATTTTGTAATTTAGAAATATCTTGTTTTACACGAATAAATTCTAAAATATCAGGGTGAGAAATGTTTAAAATAGCCATGTTAGCCCCTGCTCGTCGTCCACCTTGCAAGATTGCACTAAATGAAGTATCAAAAATATGCATCACACTAACAGGACCAAAAGCAACATTTTTCATACCTTTAACATCATCTTTTCGAGGACGAATTTTAGAAAAATTAAAACCTAAACCACCACCTTTTTGTTGAACAGAAGCAGCGATTTTTAAAATTTCAAAAATAGTATCTAAACTATCAGGAACATCAAGAGCGTGATCAGAAAATAAAGATTGAAACGTATTACCAGCATTCATTAAAATGGGAGAAGCAGGCATAAAATATCCACTCGCTAAATGATGAAAAAATGTAAGTGTCCATTTGTCAACATCAGAAGAATAGTTTTTTTCTGCTTGTGCGATATTTTTTGCAACCCTGTAAAATAATTCTAAAGGCGATTCAATAATATTTCCTTGATCGTCTCGTTTTAAATATCTTTGTTTGAAAAAATCTTTAACGACAGGACTCATATCTAATTGTTTTTCATATGAAGAGATATCACTTTTTGAAAGCAATGACATAGGCGCGGTAGAATCCTTCTCTGACATAAAAAATACAAAGTACTTCAAGTATAAAAAACTACCGAAGTAAGCCTTGTTTAAAATATTGTAAATTTGTATACTGCGCGTTATTTTGATTATTATTATCGCTTTTGGACAAATAACGAGCAGGCGCTAAACAGCTAAGCACATAGCCAGATTACTGTTTGTGTTGTAATTGACAGGACACATAAAAACTCCTTTTTGAACAATGTCCCAAAGTAAAAATATTTAAAAAACAGCTTCTTCTTTAAAAAGAATATTTTTTATAGTATAGCTTCAATGACTTTTTTGCAAGAGTAGTAATGTTGCAACGCCACACTTGTAAAAATCAGCAAATGCATGTGCCCCATAAAAGCGACAATATACTTTTGTATACCTTTAGGATGCAAGCAAAAGAACAAAACATTTAAAGAAACAAACACAAACAACTATATGAAAAATATATATCAACCTGTTCGCTTTTTTTTAAATTATCAAAAAAGTAAACGATATCCTTATCGCGTCCAAAAAAAAATACTTCGTTATATTCTTAATGAGCAAAAAAACACTGCTTATGGAAAAGCACATTCTTTTTCATCTATTTCTTCGGTTAAAGAATTTCAAAAAAAGGTTCCAATAACAAATTATGAAGATATAAAACCATACATTCAAAAAATAAAACAAGGAGAACAAAACATTTTAACAAAGAAAAAAGTTATCTTTTTTGCAACTTCAAGTGGGACAACTAGTGCATCAAAATATATTCCTGTAACTAGCGATCGTATGAAAATATTTACCAACGAATTTCAATTATGGTCTACTCGAGTTTTAAAAAAAGAACAAATAAAAGTTCTTGGAGGTAAGACGCTTTACTTTGCAACAGCAAGTAATCTTGGAACAACAAAAGCAAACATTCAATTTGGAAATATTACAGGATATATGGTGCAAAAGCTACCTGCAATGCTTAAAAGAAAATTAGTTTTACCTGCTCATGTATACAACATAAAAAATGTTAAACAAAGAACTGAAAAAATTGCGCTAGTATCATTACAAGAAGATGTTAGACAACTGGGTTTTTTTGCACCAATAGAGACAATTCTTTTTTTAGAATATATATATAAAAATAAAAAAAAACTTATAGCTAAAATAAAAAAAACAAATCCTAAAAGAGCAAAAGAATTAGAAGAACTCCCTGAATTTAAAGCAAAATATTTCTGGCCCAAACTATCTCTTATTAGTTGTGTAAAAACGCCCAGCACAATATTTTATCTTGACCAATTATTTGAACTCATAGGTAAAAAAATTCCTACTCGCGATCCAGGTATTTATGCAAGCGAAGGACGAATTAGTTTAGGAATTGTTAATAACTCGAGAAATGGAATTATTGTTGCAAACACCTCATTTTTTGAGTTTTGTGAATGTACAAAAAATGCCACGTTTAAAGATCCTGTTTGCATACATAAAATAAAAAAAGGAAAAAAATACAAAGTTCTTATAACCACAACAGAAGGGCTATATCGCCACGATATTGGAGATATCGTTGAAGTAAGAGGATTTAAAAAAAAGCTACCAATAATTCGTTATGCAGACAGGGATAATTATATCAATGTTGCAGGAGAAAACATGTCTGAAATTAACCTTGTAACTTGTGTCAAAGAAGAATTACAAAAACAAAATATAAAATCTAAACACTTTACAGTTTGTCCATGCATAAGCTCGCCAAAAAATAAACCTTGTTATGAGGCATTATTAGAATTAGATATGACTATTAGTGATAAAAAGCTTTCACGGTTTGCTAAAGAACTTGAAAAAAACCTTCAAGAAAAAGTTCTCACCTATAAAAAGGCACGAAATGAATTTGGAAGGCTTGAAGCATTGCAGGCAAGTATTGTTAAAACACAAAGTTATGCAAAACACACTACAAAAAAGCAACAAAAGCAAAAAGGACAAATTAAACCAATTCTAGTAAGTAAAGATCCTACATTTAGAGAACAATTCGACATTATTAAAAGTGTAACAGCAACAAAAAAATAAGCATAATAAATCATAAAAACATTCTAACAACATAAGTGTTTATACTCACGAACACTACAAGCCTTGGCATTTATTCCTTTTTCTTTACATAAAACAACGAGGTTTTTTGCTAAAACTCCGTGCTCGCAAATAAAGACATATGAATTTTTTGAAGAGAAAAAATTAGTTTTTTTTGTATCTGTTTGCTTGGTTAAAAAAGTATCTATATCACTTATTAATTCGTAATAATAACGAGAAATCGTTTGAGGGAGAACATCTTTTTTTGCAATAGATAAACGTCTTGTATCTACACAAATAGCGTCTTGTACATCTTTTTTAGAAAAATCGCTTTTGGGTGTTTGCACATATAAAGCTGTTTTCGCACTGTATTTTGTTGCACTCTCACAAAGCAAATGCACGAGTTGTGAAAAATCAGGCAAACGAGTCATATCTTTGAGTTGAGGAGTCGCGGTAACGCTTTTTCCTTGAGATAAATCACAATACTCTTTTACTTGTGAAGAAAAAGAAAAAGTTCCTATTTTTCTTGCTATTTGAGTAATTTCTTCTTTATCCATAGTAATAAGAGGGCGAAGAACAAATGCATCTGAACGTGAAGCAATTGCTTGTAGACTCGCCATGGTTTGAGAACTTTTTTGTGCAAGTGATTCTCCTGTAACAATTGCGCTATAGGCGTGTTTTTTTTCAAACCAAGAACCTATTATGTAAAACGCTATTTTTAAAGCCAATTGGCTAAAACAAGGTTTAACTGTTTTTTGTATAACAGATACTAATTCTTTAGCATTAACACGGTACAATACCGGCTCGTGATTAAAATTATATCTGTCGCAAATATATGTAAAAAGCTGCGCGATGTGAGAAAATGTTGTATCATCGTTTGCTAAATCAATATAAACATAGTCTAAAGCCACACCTCGTTTGAGCATTAAATAAGATGCAACAGGACTATCAATACCTCCTGAAAAAAGCGAAAGTGCTCGTCCTGAAGATGCTGGAGGCATACCACCAATTCCTTGAATAAAATCAAAATAAACAAATGCTTCATCGTTTCGCACTTCAATAAAAATATCCACATCAGGAGTATCTAAATCAACCCCTGCAGACTCATCAAAAACTTTTTTTGCTATTGCTTTGGAAAGATCCAAAGAGGAAAAATCATGCTTACCCACTCGTCGAGAACGTACTGCAAACGATTTTTGACAAACACGATCACCCACAACAGTAGCTACTTTATTAGCAAGATCTTCAAGTGACGAAAAATTAATTTTTTTAGCTAAAGAAAAACTTTGCACACCAGGTACGAGTTGTAAGGAATCAACAAGGTCAAGAACTTGAGTAGAATGAATGATAAATCGACCGCCGTAGTTTTTTACATATGCGTCTACTTTTGTATCTTGTATTACATCTTTAATTGCAGATACGTATAAACGTTCAAAAAAAGGACGTTTACAGGCACTTTTTAAAGCGACTTCACCATATCGAAGAAGAATCGCATCGGGTTTATCAAAATCCATAAAAAAAGAACAATAAGAGGTTATTTATAAAAACAACGGGAAAAAGATACTCTATGTGAGATAAAACAATAAAATAATGAAAATAATAAGAAATAAAAAATATAAATATATTCTCGATATAAAAAAAATCGTGACCTTAATACTTCTTAAATATAATCAGCACTATGCTCCTAGCAACTTAATATACGCAACTAATCGTTGTCAACTCGAGGCGCAAGTACAAAAGAAAGTTCTACTTTATCTTTAACAACATAACTTATTTTTAAAGGATAATCTGTGCTAAATTCAACACGTACAGTATCGGAAAGTTTTGATCCTTGAATTATTTTTTTTAAGTATTCAATAGAATATTTTGCTTTAACGTGCTCTTGTGTACTTTCAATAGTTGTTTGGGAATCGCCTGGAATTTCAACAGTAGCCTTAGAAAGGTCGCCTTTACTTGCAATCACAAAAGTTTCTTTTTGAACTCCAAAAGTTACGCTTTCACCAACAACATCCACGTCATCTACCGCGTCATTAAGTAATGAAGAAAGCGTAGATATTTTTGATACAAATTCTAAGGAAGGAATTTTTTGTTCTTTATCTTCAATATCAATAAGTGGAAGAAAAAAGGTTCTTGTAGACGTTGATTGTAAAACTATTTTTAATTTATTTTCATCTTGTTCTAACACTAACGTATCTGAAGATTTAGTTCGACGAAGAATTTGTTTTAAACTGTTTAAGTTTACTGTAAGGTTAGTATCTTCATCTAACTCATAACCAACAAAAGAACTAGCGGGAAGACGAAAAGCCACCATTGCCACATTAGCAGGATCCATCGCGATAAGTTCAACAAGATCTTTTGAAACTTTAATCGTTGCTTCAGTCACTATTTCTGAAACTATTGCTAGGCCGTCTTTTAGATATTTTGGTTCTGCTAAAGTTAATTTCATAAGTATCACGTAAGTAGTAGTAAACGAGCTAAAGAAGGCGCCGTATATAAAGATTTTGCTTGTAGAGGCTCTGAAAAGATACTTACTCATTCAAAAGATGTTTGTACGCCTAAAACTAGTTTTTGACATTTTGTGCACGAAAGCCCTAATTTTGATATTCGTTTACAAAAAGCCTCTTCCATAAGGGGTTCTGCATGGGCAGGAATAACAACTTCTGGTTTAATAAGGTCAACAAAATCATCAAGATCTTTACCGGCGCCATGACCAGAAGAATGAATAGAAGTAAAAAGAGAAACATTGTTTTCTTCAAGTCGTTGTTCTAATTGTGCTCGTTGGCGTTGAATTTTTACAGAAGGAATAACAGAACAAGAAAAAATAACTGCGTCTTGAGATGAAAATAAAAATTGACCTCTACTCATCCTATCTAAAACCGCGCCAGGTTCTCCTTGATGTCCTGTTACCACGATAACATAGTTTTGAGGATGGTCTTCGTTTGCTAAAAATTTTTTTACTTGACGAGCATAAGTAAAACATTTACCACGAACAGTTAAATCAACAATACCCACATCTTTTGCTGCGCGAATATAACGAGTTAATGAACGACCCAAAAAAACAACTTTTCGATTAAGCATGTCTGCAAAATCACAAATAGATTGCAGGCGAGATAGTTGTGAAGAAAAGGTAGAAATTACAATGGCTCGTTTAGAAGAGACATCATTTTTTAGATCAAATAATAATTGTCTTGCGTCTTGTTCACTAGTTGCGTATTTATCTTCTTGAGCGTATAAGGAATCTAATAATAATATTTTTGTTTTTCCTTGCAAGGACTTAATAGCAACAAGATCTGTTGGTTTTTCAAAAGGATGACGTTGATCGTTTTTAAAATCGTTACCGTATACGACAACGCCGTAAGGTGTATGAAAAGCAATAAGCGCGCTTTGAGGAATTGAATGTGCAACATGGATAAATTCAACGCTTACTTTTGGAGAAAGTCGTATTTTTTTACCTGTTTTAACAGCTTTTACTTCAGGATTTACTGCGTGGTCTTTACTAAACGATTGTATAAGTTTAGCAGTAAAAGGTGTTGCGTATACAGGGCGTTTTATCTTATTATACAAAAAAGGAATAGCACCGATATGATCTAAATGTCCGTGAGAACAAAAAATTCCTCGTATAAAAAGTTGTTTTCGTTGTAAAGGTTTAATATCAGGAATGGCGCCAGCGTTGACTAATTTTCTATACACATGTTTTTTATTAAAAAAATCATTTCCTGTAAGTTCAATATAGTGTTCTAAATGAACACCCATATCACAAATAAATGCTTCTTCATCTACTATGATTGCAACACAATTTTTACCCACCTCACCAAAACCACCAAGTGGAAGAATACTTAATCCCATATGAACACCAAAACTATTTTTTTCAACGAGTTTTCAAAGAACAACACTAATTTCAAGTAGCTATACGCGATTTGAAAAAGTGGTGCGGGGAAAGGGACACACAATACAGGAGACAGTTATCTGTATTCAAAATACAGGTAATGTTTACTCTCGCTGCGTTTTTGAACCCTTGTAGGCACTAAGCCAACAGATGACTCACATGATTCTTCATCGCAACGCATCCTCTGATGCGATATGCTCAGCACTCAAATGCCTTGAGTCTGTCCCGTTTGGCCACTCCGGCGCCAACGAAAACGGATGTTGGAAAACTTCATTTGACGACTCCGGCATCCCCGCAAACTCACAAAACAAAGGAACCAATAAAGACTTTATAAAACTACTGGAGATAGTGGCCTTGTTCAAAAAGGAGTTTTTATGTGTACTGTCAATTACAACACAAACAGTAATCTGGCTATGTGCTTAGCTGTTTAGCGCCTGCTCGTTATT
Source organism: Candidatus Woesearchaeota archaeon (assembly GCA_046543005.1). GTDB lineage: Archaea > Nanobdellota > Nanobdellia > Woesearchaeales > SKGA01 > SKGA01. The sequence goes on from JBKHAG010000002.1 coordinate 22,249, forward strand.
TGTTCCAAGCTGATATAATAATAATTATAATAATAATAATGATAATAACGCGCAGTATACAAATGTACAATATTTTAAACAAGGCCAAAGATAGCATGTACCCTAAAAAAAGCAATAAAAATAATAATTTAAAAAAGTGTAGGGCAAAATGCAAGAAAAGTACACCTAAGCACATAGCCCTTAATAAGCGTTAAGAAAGTTGAGAAAGTTTTTTTTCGATTGTTGCAAGTGATTCTTTTAGTGCCTCTTCAGGAGATGAAGAATGGGTTTTATTTTTTGAAGAAGATTGAGATTGTTTTTTAGAAGTAGGCGTTTTTGTTGACGCTTTTTTTGTTATTTTTGAAGAAGCGTTTTGTTTTTGTTGACGCTTTTTTTCTTGAGCAACGAGTTCTTGATGAGGAAGTATATCAAAAAGATCTTGATACGATTTTTTTAAATCAGTCATTTGTGTAGAAACTTGTTCAATTAAAGCAGATTTTTCTTTTCGAATTTCAAGTAATGAATAATATTGTTGCGAAGAAAGTAAAGACCGTTTTGCAATTGTAAGTAGTGCCGACTGTAGGGGTTGATTGTCTTTTACTTGTACAAAATAATCATTTACCATTTTTTACCTTCTTTATTTTCAAGTAATAGTTTTTATGAATGATCTGGTTCAAATAATGCGTTATCTACAAAAGATATTTCTTCTTGGACACGAGACACATTATCTTTCCAATCAATAAGTTCTTGTTGTTCTTTTTCTCGAAGTCCGTCTATTTTTTCTAATGTTTTTTTAATTTGAACAATTTGTTTTTTTACAGTATCAACTGAAGACATTACTTTTTTGTAATCATCTAGTTTAACAAAAATGGGAGCTTTTTGGTTCATTGTTTCACCTCATAATCTGAAAAAATACGTTGCGCGTTTTGGCACTGTTTTGTTATTCTTCCAAAGGACATATTTAATTTAGTAAATTGTTTTTGTAAAGATTCATCAATAGAACTTAGCGAATCTGATTTGTGATGTATAAAACCTGACTTTAAGCGAGAGTCAATCTTGTAAAGCAAGGAAGCATATTTTTTTTCTTCAATAAATAGTAAATCTGATTGCGGGCTTTTATGCGCTAAATGTTTAGATGAAGAGTCGCGTAAAGATTCAGATGAAGAATTTGGTTGCGAAGGTGTAAACGAATCATCAAAAGAGGGAAGGTCTTGTACGCGCAAAGAATCAGAATACTTTTGTGGTGTTGACAAAACAGGGCCTTCTTGTTCTACTGGTTCTTCAAAAGAAGGTTTAAGAGTATCAGAAGATGAAAACGAATCCTGAGAAGATGCGCTATGTAAAGGTCTAGGTTCATAGTCTTCACGTATTTTTGGCGAAACAACATCTTCATCAAAAACACGCCCTTGTTCATCTGGCACGTAATGACCATTATCCTCAGGTCCTTTAAAAGAAGGAGGAAATTTTTCAATATAATGACCTGTTGGTTGAACAGATTCTTTAGGAGTAGAAAATGTACTTGGAGAAGGTGAAGATGACTCCTCTTGATTGGTAGAATCTAAAGAAGGAACAAAATCTTTATCAAAAGTAGGCGTGTCTGCAGATGTCTGGCTTGAAGGTTTATTAAATGAAAAAGGAGTGGAAGATTTTTTTTCATTAAACGAAGTAGTATTAGGAATAGATGAAGAATTATCAGGAAAAGCTGTTTTTTTTGCATCAATAGAATCTGCAGGGTTTTGTGGTTGTTCATCTATAGGAGGTAATGAATCAAATGAAGGTACCTCTTTTGTAGCATTCTTTTTATGAAATAAATTACGTAAACTCATTCTCGACCCCTTTGAACACTTTCAAAGAATTATCCTTTTTAAATGTTTCTTTTTAACAGGCGCTGTTGGGCTAAAAAAAAAATAATAATCGCAATATTTTCGAAAAAAAGAGATTAAGATTTTTTAAGAAGAAAAACTAAAACAACCACATGAAACAAAAACAAAACACGCAATATCTTAAAAAAAATAAATTAACAGACAACTCATTTAATACTGCAAGGGAGAAAAAATTTTTTATTTTAGGATTGATTTTTTTATGCCTCTTACTAATTACAATGCAAACGAGTGCATGCGAGGATAATGTTCAAACGATGCAACCATCATTTAGTACCAACAACAATACTTCTTATGAAGAAATAATATCAATAACGCCTTTATGGATTTGTGAAAAACAAAATCTAAGTGAAGAAGAAGGATATGAAAATATAACAACTGCAGAGTTGGATTCTGATTTTTTATTTAAAGTAAAAAGAGAAAATTATAGCCAGTTAGGTGGTGAAAAAATAATTCAGTATAACATCATAGTAAATTTTACTAACACTTCAACGGCTACTCAAAATGTTTCTAAAACTATTCGCTCATACAGTAGCACAAACACAGGAGATAAACCTTGTAAAAATTTTAGCGAAATAGAAAAAATAGTAATTAAATCAGCAAGCACACAAATAGCATGGAGCATAAACAATAACAAAAACACAAGCACACAAGTAACTACTAACCAAACCACTAATTCATCAATAAACACAACCACCACGCCTACTTTAAATGAAAGTGAAAATACTAGCAACAACACTCTTTCAAATACAACAAACCAAACATCTACAAATACGTCCACAAATACGTCTGTAAATCAAACGAGCGACTCAACAAACGAATCAATAATAAATAACACAAATTCAAATACGCAAACAAATCAAAGCGCAGATTCACATAAAGGCATGTGTATTATTAAAACAGAAAAAAATATTTTTAAAGATGGAGAAAAAGTTTCTTTTTGGTTTGATAACCCGCATCAAACAATTGACTCTATAACGTATTGGATTGAAGATATTCAAGGAACTAATTTAAAAAAAGAATTTACAAGCGCTAACAGTAATGAAAAGTCTTTTACTTGGAATTTAAAAAAAGAACAACAAATTGCCCATATTTACGCACGATGTTGTTTTCAAACACAAAACTGTGTTAATAATAAAAGCATGATTGTTGCATACAAAGAAAAAATAAGCTCTGGTGAAGAAAATGAAACTGATGAAGACGAACAGAATACTTTGCAAGATCAAACAACGACAACACAAGAAGAAGAATCTAACAGCATTAGTTTTTACAAAACAGTGCTTAAAGAAAAGAACAAAGAGTTATTATTGCAAACGCAAATTCGCATTAAAAAAATCAGCGGTCGCTCGCAACTAACAACATGCGAAATTAAAACTCAAGAAAATACGTCTGCAAGTAAAGATATTATTCTTGTTGCAAAAACAAAAGGTACCTTTGAAGCGCGTTTACAAATCCCTCTTTTGAGTATGAGTAAAACATACACGCTAGGCTGTCAAGGATTAAAAACCAGCAATCAAACAACCATCATAAATGAGTATTTTATAAATGAAACCCCTGTAAAAAAAGAAAAAACAAGCACGACAAGTAACAAACAACAAAGTCTACAATCCGAAGAAAACGACAAGAAACTAACTGCCAAGACGACAACAAACGAAGAAAAAATCCTTGAAAAAATCACTGGCATGAGTTATGTCAATCCCGATGTAAAAAATGAAGAAAAAGTGTTTATCTATAGTGGTTTAGGAGCTATTTTAGTGCTTTTTTTGTGGTTTTTATTTAAATATGATTTGAAACGAAACAATAGTTTTATAAAACAAGTCTCATTAAAACTGAAAAGCATGCTCAAAAACAGATGATACTATGAAAGAAAAAGAAATTAAGGAAAAAATTAACGAAGGATATCTGCGAGTAAGAATTCTTTTTGAAATTATTGGCAAGCCAAAAGAACATGTAGAAAAAACCATGAAGGCTTATTTAGACAAAATCGCTACAGAACAAGACATAACAATTTTAGAGCAAGAAGTTGAACCGGTTGATGAAATTGAAAAAGGAATGTTTAGCGTTATTGGAGAAATGGAAGTATTAGTTCCAACAGTTGATAAATTAACGTGGCTTGCAATTAATTTTTCTCCAGCATCTATTGAACTTATTGAACCTGAAAAAATAACCTTGCAACAAAAAGAAATTAGTAACTGGGTTAATGATTTTTTAGCAAAACTTCACGAAATCGGTATAATGCAAAAAAGTATGCAAAGTCAACAAGAAGGTTTAGTTCGTAATTTTAATGCAATGACTAGAAATGCGATTATTCTTTGTTTAAATGAACCTCGAGACGCTGAATACATAGCAAAAAAAATAGGTATGCAAGCAAGCCACGCCGAAAAATTCTTAGAAGCTCTTATTAAAGAAAATAAAATAAAAAAAGATAAAACCAAATACGCTTTAGCAAAATAACTCTAAAACAATGGCAGATTTACAAAATAGGATTGAAGCGATTTTGTTTGCATCTGGTAAAGGTGTAAGTGAAGAAGACTTAGCAAATTTTTGTCAGAGTACTCCAAAAACAATCCATAAATATGCCAAAAGACTTCAAGAAGAATATGCTACTCGAGATACTAGTTTAGTAATTTCTCAACATGAAAACAAATGGAAATTAACTGTTCGAGGAAAATATCTTAACGATATCAAACAAATAACTAGTGAAACAGAACTTAGTAATTCCGTTTTAAAAACACTAGCAATTATTGCGTTTAAAAGTCCTGTACTTCAATCAACAATAATTGATATGAGAGGACAAGGAGCATATGAACATATTAAAGTTCTTGCAAAGCAAAAATTTCTAACTAAAGAAGATCAAGGAAGAACATACGTCCTAAAAATTACTGATAAATTTTATAATTATTTTGATATTGAAGGTGATGATGAGATCAGAGAAGTTTTTGACGCGATGAAAAAACAACAAAGTAGAATAATTCAAGAAGGAATTATAGCTGCAGAAAAAGAACAAGCAAAAAGAGATTCTACAAGTCCACAACGACAAGAAACAATAATTGGACAAATATATACTCGCCAAGACGCACAAGAAGATAAAGACAAACAAAACGCTTTTTTAGAAGAAATAGATACTCGCCTTTCAAAAACGTCAAATCGATTAGATCAAGACGATATTACATCAATAAAAAAAGCTGAAGATAAACCCTCAGAAGAAAATTCAAAGCTTGAAGAAAATAAAGATGAAGAATCCAAAAACACCTCTGATGAGGACGACTCAAACAATACATTTGAAAAGATGCCTAAAAAAAAATCTCAAGAATCACAAGATGAAAAAGAGCACGATTACAAAAAAGAAATAGAAGAATTTGCTAACGAAGAAAATAGTAAAGATCAAGAAAAAGAGAAATTTATTTAGGTGAATTACCATGCAAATGCTTCTCGTACGATGTCCAAATTGCAAACATCAAATGAAATATCAACCGCGAACACACACAAAAACTCTTAAAAAAAAGTGCGTTTATTGTGGGCGTTCATTTACTATTAAAACTCATTAAATAGGTGTACGAATTAAACAACAAAAAATACTTCTTTTAGCCCGTTAACAGTAGGAATTTTATCTTTAGAGTCGTAAGACTTATAAAGTCAAAATCGTTCGTTTTTTACGTGACATCCTACGAAGAAATCCCACAAAAAAAAGAAGAACCAATAGCTCAAAATATTCTTCCAGCAGTCATTGAAGATGAGATGAAAAACGCTTATTTAGATTATGCAATGAGTGTAATTATTGGGCGCGCACTTCCAGATATTAGAGATGGACTTAAACCCGTTCATCGAAGAATTCTTTATGCAATGAATGAAATGGGGATGTTTCATAATAAACCATATAAAAAATGTGCGCGTATTGTAGGGGAAGTATTAGGTAAATACCATCCTCATGGAGATAGTGCTGTATATGATAGCCTTGTTCGTATGGCTCAAGAATTTTCTTTACGATATCCTCTTATTAGAGGTCAAGGTAACTTTGGAAGTATCGATGGCGATAGCGCAGCAGCAATGCGTTATACTGAAGCAAAACTTGAAAAAATAAGTGGAGAGCTTCTTAGCGATATTGAAAAAGAAACAGTTACGTTTACTACTAATTTTGATGGGAGTCTTAAAGAACCTGAAGTTTTACCAACCAAATTACCTCAACTTCTTTTGAATGGAACTAATGGTATTGCAGTAGGTATGGCAACAAACATTCCCCCTCATAACATGACTGAAGTTATTTCAGGAACAATTCATCTTCTTGAAAATCCTGATTGCACCATTCAAGAACTTATTGATATTATTCCAGGTCCTGATTATCCTACAGGCGGAATAATTACAGGGCGAAGCGGTATTTTAAAGGCATATGCAACTGGTCGAGGAAAGGTTAAAGTTCGATCAGTAATTAATGAAGGTCAAAGTCGAGGAAAAGACGCACTCATAGTAAGCGAAATTCCCTACCAAGTAAATAAAGCAACACTTCTTGAAAGCATTGCAGATAATATTCGAGATAAAAAAATTGAAGGTATCAAAGATATTCGAGACGAATCAAATAGAAAAGGTATCCGAGTTATTTTTGAATTAAAAAAAGATGCAAACATTGAAGTTGTAAAAAATCAACTTTTCAAACATTCACGATTACAAACAAGTGCAGGAATTATACTTTTAGCAATAAAAGATAAGCAACCAAAAACATTTACCCTTAAAGAAATTCTTGAAAGTTTTATTGAACATCGAAAAATAGTCGTTCGTAAACGAACCGAATATGAACTTGATAAAGCGCAAAAAAAAGCTCATTTGTTAGAAGGACTAAATAAAGCACTCGACCATATTGATGCAATTATTTCACTTATTAAAAAGGCAGAATCAGGAGTTTTAGCTAAAGAACAATTATGTAAAACGTACGAATTTTCGCAACTTCAAGCCCAAGCAATCTTAGATATGAAACTGCAAAAACTTACAGGTCTTGAACAAGACAGTATTCGAAAAGAATATGATCAAATTTTACTTAAAATCGCAGAACTTGAAGAGTTACTTGCTAATGAAGAAAAAATAAAACAAGTTATTAAAGAAGAACTTGTAGAAATTAAAGAACAGTATGGCGATGAGCGAAAAACTCAAATTGTTGAATGTGACTATGAAGATATTGATGACGAAGATTTAATACCTCAAGAAGATCAAGTTGTTACCATTACAAAAACAGGATATGCAAAGCGCCTTCCTATTGATACGTATCGACTTCAACGTCGAGGAGGCAAAGGAGTTATTGGTGCTCAAATGAAAGAAGAAGATTTAGTTGAACACCTATTCATTGCAAACACTCACGCACACCTCTTAATATTTACATCAAAAGGTCAAGCACACTGGTTAAAAGTTTATAAACTTCCTGAAACGTCAAGAACATCTAAAGGAAAAGCTCTTGTTAATCTTGTTTCTTTAGAAAAAGATGAAACAATTGCAGCAATTATCCCAATACAAGAATTCACTCAAGAACATAATCTTATGATATGTACAAAGCAAGGTATTGTTAAAAAAACTAATATGATGGCATATTCTCGACCTCGACAAAACGGTATTCGAGGAATTACGCTTGATGAAAATGATAGGGTTGTGTCTGTTCGAAAAACAAATGGCAAACAAGACGTTCTTATAGCTACAAGACAAGGTCAAGCAATAAAATTTAATGAACAAGACGCTCGAACCATAGGTAGAACTAGTCGTGGCGTGAGAGGAATCCGATTAGGAGCTCAAGACTATGTTGTTGACATGATTATTGCTGATCCTTCTCAAAGCGTATTAACAGTTACCCAAAACGGCTACGGAAAACGTACAAAAATGGAAGAATATCGACGTATTGGACGAGGCGGAAAAGGCGTACGAAATATTATTTGTAGTCAACGAAACGGCCCAGTCGCCGCAGTACGTAGTGTGCAAGGACACGAACAACTCATTTTAATTTCTCAAAAAGGGATAGTTATTAGAACACCAGTAGAACAAATTAATTGTATTGGAAGAAACACCCAAGGCGTACGCTTAATGAATTTAGCAGACAGCGATTTTGTTCAAAGTGTTGCTAAAATTGCAGAAGCAGAGCAAGAAGAAAAACTAGTCCCTACAGAATAAGAAAAAAAATTGACAGGGTTTTGTATCGTAAAGTATTTAAGCTCTTAAACTATAAAAACTGTATGAACTTCAGAGAAAATCACTTACGAAAAAAAGGTTGGAGCGAAGAAGAAATAGATTCTGTAAAAGAAATTATTAAACGACGCGAAGAAAAAAGCCCTCAAAAGAAAAAACACGTGTTTGCTCAAGTGAGTCTTTGGATTTCGTTATGCATGGTTTTATTGCTTGGAATTATAGGAGTTTTACTTGTTGAACCATTTTTATTTGTTGTAAGCCCCGCAGGTGCAATAATAATTATTGGAATAGCAGGTTTATTTGTTGGAACATTTGCAGGAATAATTGTGCGAGACATTGAGCTAGTTGAAAAAAAACATCATTTATTTATTGGAAGTATTTTTCCAATCATATCAATTATTACAAGCATTTTTTTAATAGCAACAATTAAAGATATTTTAACATTATACACTACAAACCACTATAGTGCTTTCGTGCTTGGAATAGTTTATGGCCTTTGTGCGTTAGCAACCTACTTAATGGTTTTAGAAATAAAAAAACGAGGTGAATCTCGTGGATCTTTATGAATGGACGAAACATTATATTGCGTTTAAAGATATTTTAAAACGACAAATCGTTAAAAAAACATATCTTACTACGAGTATTGTTGTAGAAGAAAAAAAAGAAAAAAAGCTATACTTAGTTATGGAAACACTTTCAGATAGTGTTGAGAGTATAAAAAAAACTAAAGGTAAAAAAACTATCATTGTCACTCACAATACTATTACCAACTGTAATACGTTAATTAAAGAATGGGATATTTTTGCTCAAGAAGCAAACATCACAATCATTTTTGTTAATGTAGATTTAGATGATAAATGGATTATACATCCAGCAACACATCAGCACATTGCAGATAAAAAAAACCTTAAAGAAGGTATATTTTCACTTCACAATGTAGAGAAAAAATAAGGAAAACTACTATGAACTCAACAGAGCATATTACAAAGATTACTACAGGAAGTGAAGCTATTGACTGGCTTTTAGAAGGCGGTCTTGAAAGAGAAGTCATTACAACCATATATGGTCCTGCAGGGAGTGGAAAAACAAATATTTGTTTATTAAGCGCTGCTCATTGCAAAAACAAAAAAGTCATTTATATTGATACAGAAGGTAGTTTTAGTGTTTCTCGCCTTAGACAAATCAGTGACGATTATAAAGCAGTACTAGACAATACTATTATTTTAAAACCAACAACTTTTGCCGAACAAAAAAAAGCATTTGAAGAATTACGCAGTATAGACCATTCAAAAACAGGAATAATTATTGTAGATAGTATTGCGATGCTATATCGTCTTGAAATGGGACAAACTAAAAAAATTTATGAAGTAAATAAACAACTAGGTATGCAACTTGCGTTCCTTACTGAAATTGCCAGAAAAAATAAAATACCTGTTCTTATTAGTAATCAAGTCTACGCTGACTTTGAAAATAAAGATAAAGTCAATATTGTTGGCGGAGATTTATTAAAATATCAAAGTAAATGTCTCATAGAACTTAAAAAAATAAGTGATGGCGCACGCAAAGCAATTATTCGAAAACATCGCTCCATAGAAGAAAACAAAGAAATTGATTTTAGAATTACCGACTTAGGAATTCAAGAAATAAAAAAAGAAAATAAAGAATAAAAAAGAAAAATTATTCTTCTGTGAATTGGTCAACAGTGTATTCAAAAGCTTGACCTTTGTTAATTTGACCACGAAGTTCTAAATAATTTTTTGCAAGTAACCAAAATACTAAACCAATGCTTTTTTTACCTTTATTATTACAAGGGATAATATAATCTATATTGTTTGCAGTATTATTAGTATCACAAAGTGCAACGACAGGAATTCCTACTTTAATTGCATCTTTAATTGCGTTTTTATCAGGAATTGGATCAATTACAACAATTATTTTTGCTTCAGTAAAATTCTTTAATTGAACATTTGTTAAAATGCCCGGAGGATATCGTCCTGCAAATCCTTTTGTTCCAGTTACGTGTGCAAACATTCGCACAGGCTTCCAACCATTTTCTCGTCGAGAAACTACTAAAATATCTTCAGGATCATATTTTGCTAGCAATTGAGCTGCAAATAAAATCCGCTCGTCAATATCTGCGATGTTTAAAACACTTAAACCATCAGATCTTGTTTTGTAAATAAAATTCTTCATGAATTCAGTTCGAAATTTAGTCCCAATATGAATTCCAGATTTTAAATAATCTTCTGTAGATATTAATAAATTTTCTTCTTCTACCATTTTTTCACCTTGTAGCAAAAGGAATACGTTAGAAAGAAATATGTTCTTTCGCACCATTTTTACCCGTGCTACGTTTGTAACGCTGTTAGAAACTTGGACGTTTATACTAAACGCAATACGCAAGGTATTTTAATTCTAACTAAGGTTATATACCTTGAAAATCAAGACCTATTTATAAATATATTGCATTACAGGCCAAAATTAAGATAAAATGCTAAAAAAATAAACAAGACGATGATTAAAAATCATCATCATCAGCATCATCGCCGAATTCATCAGAATCTCCTTTGGTTGTTAAGAGTTCTTTAATTTCGGGATCTACTTCTTCTTTTTTTTTAAATCGAGGAAGATTCACACCCGCAGGCTTTGGTTTTCCTTTTTTCTTCTCAAGTAATTGTGCAAAGGAAACTTTTGCCAAAACTTTAGTTATTTTTACTTTTACAAAATCTCCAGATTCAACACCAGGAACAAAAACGACAAAGCCTTTTACTCGTAAAATACCGTCGCCTTTTTCACCTACTGAAGAAATATATCCAGTACAAACATCCCCTGCTAAAAGAGGAGGCTGATTATCTTTATAGTCACTCATTCATAAACCTCATATATTATTTTTAACGTATTATTCTTTAAAGAAATAGATACTAAAAGAAAAAGAAAAAAAGAAATAAAAAGACTCAACATCAATTCTTCACCTTAATGGGTTTTAAAGAAATCCATGCTAAATCATACAGTTGTCCTAGTGCTGAAGCAAAAAAGGGAGTATTTACCCAAATTCCTACATCGTATGAAGGATGAACTTCTTCATCATTTAATACCATAAACAGAACTTCTACACCATCAACAACAACAAACCGCGCACTAATATGATCTATATGACGAACCTGTGCAATTCCTGTTAATTCTTTTGCTGCTTCTTTTGCCTCATCAGTAGATATTGGTGCTGCAATTTTAATAGTTATTCCACGTTTAGCTAACTCTTCAAAAAGAGGTCGTAAACCTTCCACTTTTCGAATAAAACCTTGAGTGGTTGTTAAAATAACAACGCTTTCTTGAGCGCTTTTAATGGTAAACTCCATGTGATTATACAAATTCATTCGTCCACGAAGCGAACCTGAAAGATCTGTTGGTTCAACAAGCTCTACACCTTGAGTGTGAAGTGTGTTTAATTCATCAACAACATCAGTACCCTTTAAATCATCAAGTTTTTTAACTTGAGTTTGAGTTGAACTCATTAGATTTTTCTTTACTCGTTCTAATACTTCTGTGGGCGGAACTGCAATATATTTTATTGGCTTTCCAATTTTCATCACAACAAAACCTTTTTTTTCTAAAGATTCTAATACATCATAACTTCGTGATCGCGGAACATTTGCTATATCTGAAAGTTCTCCTGCAGTACTAACTCCTCGTGAAAGAAGTGCTACCCACACTTTTGCTTCGTATAAATTTAACGAAAAATATCGTCGTAATTTTGCTAAAAAATCATCTTTTACTATCATTGTATACCCCCAAAAGGCACCTCACCCTTTTTACTAGATTAAATAAGCACTACTATTTATATGTTACTGTTTTTAACCTTTGTCGAATAGTTACAAAATGTTATTTTTTAATAATGTAAAAAAGCTCATCTGCTTGTAAAAAAGAAGAATACTTCCACTTTTGTTTTTTAATAAATCGTTCTAACCACCCTCGCACATTCATATCTAAGGATTTACCACTAATGCAAACAAGAGGAAAAGAAACAACCATGAATCTAGAAGGACAAGCATCTAAAAGAGTTTTAGAATAATGTCTTTTTTTTTGTTCTATTGAATCAAGTGTTTTTAGAAAAAAACAAAGAGTGGATTTTTGCATGCTAAACCATTTAAGAAACTCGTTTGAAAGTAATGAAAAAGAATATGCAGACCCTTTAATGCCGGTTTGTTTAAAAAAATCTTGCACTAAAAACATATCTTCTTTAGACAAGTCAACTGCAGTATAATTAGTTGGTTTTTTAGAAAAATAACAATACGAAAAAGGATTATAACCACAAGCCAAATCTAGTAAAGAATACGTTTTGGGAAAATCAAATTTTTCTAGTTCTTCAAATATTTTTTGATATACTGCTTCATAATGAGAAAATCGTTCTCTAGAGGATTGATGAGAACATAAAATTTTTTCTATTCTTTTATCACAAAAGGAATCCAAATCTAAAATAATTTTTTTAAAATTTCTAAGAGGTTGTTTTACATACACTCCGTAAGCAACGCGCAGTTTTTTTCGCGTTAATGAAATAAGTTTTTTATACAAAGCGCTTCGTTTATAATTTTTAAAAGAATTATATTTACTGGCAAAAGCTTCATATTTTTGTAAAGTAATTTGTTCTTCTCGTAAAACTTGATGAAGTTGTGTAAGCACATACGAACGATCTAAAGAACGCAGTTCTTTTTTTTCACAAATAGACGCTATAAGTTGATTTTCAAAAGGAATCATAAAACAACCCACCGTGTCGTTGCAACAACGCCACCCAAACCATCAATTGTTTTTGTTACTGCACAATCTTGAACTATATGAATTTCTCCTTTATGCTTATCAACTATTTTCATAAGTGCGTCTAATTGTTCATACCTGTTTTCTTCTCTTGTTTTTTTAATAAAATTTGCTGAAACAACAAGATGGTCTACAGCACCCATTTTTGATGCATCAAAGACGTCTTCTAAACCGTACTGTAAAGTATTTTTTTGTAAATGATGTAAAACAGTATGTAATAATTTTTGTTCTTGTTGCACTCTTTGATCTGCTAAAACATTTGCTAGCTCAGGACGACTCAATAAAGAATTTATCGCAGATCTTGAAACATCGCCTGAAGTTACAAATAAAACTTTTTTTTTCAATTCAAAACAAAGATCTTTTGAAATATACGTCTGCCAAAAAGCAGGACTTGCACAAACAATAGTTTTTGGCCCATAGTGTTTATCGAGTTGAGATAATTCTTCAAGTAAAGAACTAAAAAGTTTTTTAGAAGATGCAGATTCAACATATTGTTTTTTAGGCACGTCTAAAGATAATTCGCCAACATGAGTTATTCCTGTTTGACGAAGAAGAGAAAACAATGCTTTTTCTCTGTCAAATAAACAAAATAAAACACAATCTTTTTTAGCGCTTATCGCTTCATGTAATTGTTCTTTTTGAAAACTTAACCATTGAGGTTTTATTAAGGTAAAGGCATCATTTTGAGAAAAACCAAAGGTATGATATGAACCCTTGGGAACATCTTCAGGTCCTTGATCAACAATTCCTTTGACCCGCAAAGAAGACATATCTTCTTGCAAAACCACATCTTCAGCTTTTATAGTCAACGTTATTGTTTTTTTTATGACTTTTGTTGAGCTTTCGCTATCGCCAAGTTTTATTTTTCTTTGAGTTCTTGAAATAAGCATGTCGCCTGGCGAAATAATATGAGATAAATACCACAAGTCTTCTATAGCAGATATTTTCAAAGAGACTCGACCTTTGGAAAAATCTTTTTTTAATAAGATCATAGGCAGTAAAAATAAGTCAAAGTATAAATAGTTTACGAGAAAACGAAAATAAAAAAAATAAAAAATTAAGCGTCTCGAACACCTTCATCAACTACTATAAAAACACATTCAGAATCAGGCAAGTTAGGACTATCTACGAGTTTGGCAACACGAGTGCCTTTTTTACCTTTTCTTAAATAGATACGAAAAGTACTATTATGGCCAACGATGTGTCCCCCAATTGCTTCAGTAGGATCACCAAAAAATGCGTCAGGTTTTGCCATGACTTGATTTGTTACATATACGCAAATATTATTAATATCTGCAAGTTTTGAAAGAACCCTCATGTGTTTGTTTATTTTTTGTTGACGCTCTGCAAGAGTTCCTCGACCAATAAATTCTGCTCGAAAATGCGCTGTAAGTGAGTCAACAACAACAACTCGAACACGTTCCCCTGCTTTTACAATATCACTAACTTTTTCTGCCAATAACATTTGGTGATCCGAATTATATGCTTTTGCAACTTTAATCCTGTTTAATGTTTCTTGAGGATCAAGACCAAAACCTGTTGCTATTTGCATAATGCGTTCTGGGCGAAAGGTATTTTCTGTATCTATAAATACAGCTGATGCTTCAGAGTCGTCTATTTGGCACGCCACGCAAAGAATATGTGCAATTTGCGTTTTAGAACTTCCATATTGACCATAACATTCAGTAATTGCTCCTGTTTCAAAACCGCCACCAAGCATGTCATCAAATTGACTAGCACCAATTTTTATTTTTTGAACTCGAGAACGTTTTTCTAGGACGTCACTTCCAGACTGAAAACCCATATCCAGATTCGTTCGTGCTGATTGAATCATTTTTCGAGCAGCAGTTTCTGTAACGCCTGAAGCATCTGAAAGTTCTGCAGGTGTAGCTACAGCTATTGCCATAAGATTATCAAATCCCGAAGCCATTAATTTTTCTGCGGTCGCGCTTCCCACGCCAGGTAAATCATCAATTCCAATTTCTTTATCTTTAGTCATATAAAACACCTCTAGTCTTCTTGTATGATACTGTCTTTTTCTTCTTTGAATGCAATGTATTCATAGGCTTTTTCTAATGCTAAAATTGCTTTTGGAAGATCATTTACTCGTAAAGAATGAGAACTTTTCCAAGATCCGTCTTTATCTTTGTAATTTCTTTCCAAAGAAATTGTTCGAAACAGGCGAGGTGTTCCGTCTGAACTTGTTGTTTCATTCGCCCATACTGTCGCGTTGACAGGGCTTGCTCGAAAACTTTTTTCGGGCTTATTTTTTCCCATATTTACTTCATTTTTTTCCATTGTGGTATCTCCTTGGTTATCCCATTTTATTTCACTTAACAAATTCGTTTTGCCTATGAAGACAAATATTCATCATTTATCAAGGGAGTTAAAACCAATAAAATATACATATAGAATGTTCTTTATATAGGTTACGAGAGGCTGACCAGTGTGTCAACAGCATACAGGCATACGGTAAACAATATAGGGCAACATCAATTACGATCAAAATACAATAAACAATAAAAAACGCATAATAAAAAAATAGAAATAAGAAAAAGAAAATCCAACCGCTTTTTTGATTGTGTGCCTATGTAAGAGCAACAAAAAAGTTATTCTTGGCAATTATTTTTTAGTAAGTTTTTGTACTCGTTTAGATTGTTGTTTTGGCTTAGCAGATTTACTTTTTTTTGGTTTAGAAACAAAAATTTCTTTTTCTTCTAATGCTTTAGCAACAGTTTCTCGATCTGCACCTGAAGATATATCAACAGTCATTTCGAGAGGTTCTAAATGAGAAACATTACATTTTTTACGTCGCGTATCGCCTTCAATAAGCACATATGTATCATCAATTTTTTCAACAATAACACAGTATTTACCAGCATCGCGACCAGCGAGTTTGACGCATACACGTCCAATTTCAAACATCATTTTTTATTCTCCTTCTTTATAACATGGAAGGGGTCACCCGACTCTTCCAAGATGGTGTTTATTCGCCTTTATTTCGAGTGTCTGTTTTAATAACATCTCGAAGGCATCTACTACAAAGAACTCCACCGTACGGCCGCTCAGGTCGTTTTTGTGATTTAGTTAGCTTAGCAAATAAAGAAGCTCGAATTCGAGGGATTCCTTGAAGCTTTGCGCCACAACGACCACAATGTGCAACGTGAGGTTTTCTTTGCTTATAACGTCGGACGGTCTTACCACCAGGGGTCTTCACGTCTTTTCGACGAAGTGTTCTAGATCTATACATTCCTCTAGGCATTGTAATTACCACTTATAGTCAAACCTACAAGGTTTAACTATGGTTTTTGTAAAATGCAGAAACATTACACTCTTTATAAAGGTGTGGATTAAAAAAGAAAAAGAAGCTGTAAAAACAAAATATTTAAAAAAATAAACACCAACAACAAATACACTTATTTGGTGAAACTTATGGAACATATTAAACAAGATTTAAAAATTTTAGATAAAGAATTCAAAAATGTTTTTGAAATTGAAAAAAAAGAACATGAACAAGAGTTTTTAAGAACAGCAAATGTTGGTATACAACGAGTTATTTCTAAAAATATTTATTCAGGCAAGGAACTCATCAAATTCTTAGAAGACGCAAATCATCGAATTCACGAAGCACACCAAAACGATGAAGATTTCAAATATAAAGAACTTGGCGTAGCACTTGGTGAATGTATAGGTGTCTTAGAAGTAATGATCAAAAGAGGCTGGCAAGAAAAATTCTATAACGAATGCGTAAAATGGTTTGCTGAAATTAAAAAAACACTTAATAAACACGAACATCACGTGAGCACCAAGGCTATTGAAAAACGAGTTTTACAATTAGTTCGTCAACACAACGAACTTCGTCCTGAATTAAAAAACGCATTAAAACAAATTGCAAAACTATACGCAAAATAAAAAAGTAAAACCAACCTATAAATAAGTTTTCTTTTTATATTTTTCTTTAAAAAAAAAAAAAACATAAAAAATTAACAAATAAAAAGAACCAAAAAAGGCCCCTATAATTAAGCCAATTTTAATAATTTCTTCAAACCTAATGAAAAACCTATTGCGAAAAGGAAGTATATACCAAACCAGCCCCATTTTTTAATAATAGGGAAGTGTTCTAAAAAAGGAACACCTTCTAATATAATAAGTTTTTTAAGACCAACAGATGCTTGTGAGAAAACCTCTGAGTTTTCAGCCAAAGTAATAGGTTCAATATATCTTTGATTTTTTGTTACCAAAACATCGACAAAAAGCTCTTCACCACTAGCCTCGTCTATAAATGTTAATGTATAATCCCCTGATACGTTTGCTGCTTGAACTTGCCACGTTCCAATTGCAGGCGAATCTTGTAAAGGAGATAAGTATTTTGTTTGATTAGATACAATTGTAAACCCTTCAGGAACATCTAAAGTAATGTTACCTGAAACGCCCTCTTGAAGTTGGGTGCTTACATTAACAGTTGATTGAGGAAGTAAAGGCATAAATGCTAAGTTTACACTTAACCAACCAAAAAAAAGAATAATAGGTAGGAAAGTAAAAAGTGTTGAACGAAATGAAGATTTCATAAACTTACCGTTCATCTTCATCATATCTTTTTGCATTTTCATTGCTTTGTCTTTTTTTCCTTCCTTGGAAAGCTGCGTTGCTTTTTTTTGCAAACGCTTCATATCTGCTTTAAGAGATTTAAGTTTTTCTTGATTTGTCGTATATTTGTAAATAATAGTAGTTAGTAAAGAAATAAATAAACTAACAATAAATAGTGTTGCAAAGGGACCCCACTGTAAAAGTGGCCTAAGAATCGGATCTAAAAATGCTGAAAGTGCCATAGTGTTACCTCAAATAAGTAAAAATAAAAATGAATGGCAATTATTTTGCCATCATTTTACGAAGAGCCGGATTCATGTCTTCCATGTGTTGTTTTCCGATTTCTTCATATAATTTGTAAATAATCATTACTGTAAGTAATAATCCTGTTCCGCTACCAAATGCGCCAGTCATATCAGCAATCGCTGCTAAAAAACCTATGAAAAGACCACCCATAATAGTTAAAGGATAAATATATCGTTTTAAAAGTCGTTCTAATACTCGACCATCTTTTCTAAAACCAGGAATTTGTAAACCTGAAGACATCATCTGACGAGCTTGACTTTTTGGATCAAGGCCAGATGTTTGCATCCAAAACCAACTAAATAATGCTGCAAGACCCATATAAAATAGTAAATACGTTCCTGCTTGAACAAACATTATTGGTGTTGTTGATCCGGAGGCAATATGTGTAAATAAATTATTATTTGTTAAAAAAGGAACAATATTTGCAAGGACTTTACTGTTTAAAAGTTCTGCAAACAATTGCAAATTAGATACTAACGCAGAAACTAAAATAATTGGAATAACATTCGTATAGACAAAATTAAGAGGCCAACGAATTCCATGACCTCGTATTCTTCCAAAAGATAAAGGAATTTCTACTTTCATAGCTTGTGCAAATACTACTAAAGCAAATACACCCAAAGTAGCAATAAGAGCAAGCAAGGTTATTTTTACATCCACTATAGATCCAGTTGATAATGCTTGAAATAAATGAGGAATTGCTCCAACAAATGCTTCACCATTTTTTAATGGGCTAAATGCTTGAATAAATATTTGTTTTGAAACTCCCGCAGCGATAAATAAACTCACACCACTACCAAAACCCCATTTATTAATAATATCATCCATAAAAACAATAAGCAAACCACCAATGCAAATTTGAATAATAAGGACTATTGGCGAGATTCCCGCTTCAGGTGTTAACCCACCCAGCGCAACATAAATAATTGCTTCAAGAAGAATAAATCCATATGTGAGAATTTTTTGTGTTCCTTGAAACCACGATTTCCCTTCAGTTGTTTGTAAATTTTTATTAATAATACCTGAACCTACTAATAACTGAAGCACAATAGATGCCATAACAATAGGACCAATACCTAAAGTTACAATAGAACCAAAACTCGCCCCCAAAACTAAAGAAAGGAATTCAAAATTTTGTAAAGCACCACCATCTCCAAGACCAAAAAGAGGTACAGTGCTTAATACGAAAAATGTGAGAAGAACAAAAAAAGTCCATTTTAATTTTTCTTTAAAAGGAAGATTTTTTCTTAAAGGAGATTTTACTTCCGGAAGGAATTGCAATAATTTTGTATAGCTACTCATAGTATCACGTTACATCAATTATACCATACGCAAGTTGGTTTCTTTTATAAATATACCCAAAATGCTGGCAATATGTGCAAATAAATTCAACACACCATATTATAATAAAAATAAAAATAAAATAAAAAATTATTCTTCAGCAACAGGTTGTAATACTTTTCCACCTTGTGCTTCAATTTTTTTTACTGCGGATTCTGTGGCAGAGTCTACAACAATTTCATAAGTGAAAAGAGGCGAGCCTGTTCCTAAAAGTTTTTTAACTCCAATATCTGCTAAGTTTATTTTATAAACATTAGACGATTCAACTGCTTTACCTTGAGCAACTAATTTCTTAATAGAAGAATTTAATTGAGATATGGTTGTTGTAGGAATAACTTTTCGTGCAGGATTCTTAAAACCATGTTTACCAACAAAATTTTTGATTTTCCAGTAAGAAGGTTTTTTTGCGTCTCCACGTTTTCCTGAACCAGCGTTTCCACGTCCACCACGACTACCTGCGCCTCGGTGTTTCTTTTTTTCACCAGTTCCGTGAGTCCAAGACCCTCGGTGTCGACTATTTTTTTTTCTGTGATTGAGAACCATTTTGCCACCTACATCATTTTTTGCAATAAAGAATCAATTCCTTGCTTTCGTTCTCCTAATGCGCCACCTTGAACTACAGATTTTTTAATACCTTTTCGTTCAAAGCCACCTATAGGAGGAGCTAAGAAAAATACTTCTTTTGCCTTTTCATTTTTGGAATTTGATCCTCTTTTTGCTTTAAGTTGAGCATATGTTTCTTGCAAAACAGGACCATATGTTGTAACGTTTTGAATTTTTTTAAGCATACCACGAATACTTGGAGTATCTTCAACAACGACACACGCGTGCTTTTTTTTCAGATTAAGCATTGCTAATGTATCTTTTGCGTCTTGTCTAATACCTACAAGTCCTCGAATAAGCACTACTGCGATTTTACTCATTTTGCTCGCCTCCTTTTTCAGAAGATTCTTTGGATTTGATAGTTTTATCAAAGCCTTCTGAAATTGCAAGTGTTTCTCTGTGTCCATCTTGAACATTAGTTGATGATAATTTACGCAAAGCTTGTACAGTTGCTTTAAAAACATTCATTTTGTTTTTCTTTTGACCAAAACTTTTAGACCATACGTTTTTGATTCCTGCTAAAGCTAAAATTTTTGCAACTTCTTTATCACAAACTAAACCTTTACCTTTTGGAGCAGGTCGAAGAACAATTCGATACGAACCGCATTTACCTTCAACAGCAAAAGGAATGGAGTGAGGTTCTGTACTTGCATCAGCCCAAGAGCCTGTTCCTCGTCGTACCATTAACATATTAAGTTTAGCTTGACGAAATGCTTTTTCTCGCGCAGGAACTGTTTCCTGAGACATACCAAATCCTATACCTACGTGACCATTTCTATCGCCAACAACTGCAGCTGTTGTGAATTTTTGTTTATTACCTTCTCGAGTTTTCTTTTGAGTTTGACGAAATACTCGACGTTGTCCACCACCAAATTTACCTTTAGATTGACCAATTAAAAGTAATTCAGATTCTGTGTGAAGTAAAGCATCAATAATTTCAGATTCAAGAATTGGTTTACCAGCTCCTAAAATCGTATCAATATCTTTAATTTCTCCCGATTTAACTTGTTTTCCAAGAATTGTTTTTGGTTGCCAAGCATCAAGAATTGATTGTCGTTTTTCTTGAGGTGATTGAGCAGGAGCTCTACTTTTTCGGTTGTCTTGTTGTTTTACCATTCTTATTCACCATCACCTACAAGAGCTTTTTTTAGCTCTTGAACTTTGTTAGGAATATCTTTGTGAGAAAGATTTTTCTTCTTATAACCAGTTGCTATTTCACTTAAAGCATCCCATGACGCTATGTGTTTTCCAAATAGTCTATCTTCGCTAGGAAATACTTCTTCAGAAATAGGAATGCTTACACCTGCATCAATAACACCTTTAATTGCTGCGTAAAGACGTCCTCCTTTTTTAGGAAGTTGTAAGCCTAAATCAACAATTGCTTCAGAAATATTTTTCTTTACAGCAATTGCACCTAATTCTAAACCAGCAACATAAGATGCAGGAATAGAATTGCAAGAATAATCCCATCCTTTTTTTGATAAAGATAAAGAATTAAATGTTGCAATTACTTTATCACCATCAGGTAGATAGTCTATTAACTGTAATTGAATAGAAGAGTTAGATTTTCGAACTACTAATCTATGTTTATTTCCTTTAAGAAGATCTAAACGTTTTTTGTAATTCGTTTTACCCTGTCTTTTTCTACGATAAGGAATTGTATGTATTGCGTTAGATGCCATTTTTATTTTTTTTGCACCATATCGTGCTCTTCAATGTAAACTTTGATGTGACGTTTGTTACGGAAAAATCCTCCTTTGGATTTTTTATACAAAGCAACATAATCTTCTTGATTAAGAAGATTCTTTGATTTAAGCTCTTGTAAAAATGTTCGTTGAGTTCGAATTTTTACCATCCAAGAAGTTTTCTTGGGAACAAGAGCAGTTTTCTTACCTTTCTTTTTACCAGGCCCTCTTTGAAGACCTTTTCGACGTTGATTAGCTCGATGTTTTGCTCGTACTCGAGAAACACCTGTAGCTTGTTTTTTTACAATAATGCCTTCGCCTACAAGACCTTTAATATCTGCGCGAGTTATTGCTTCTTTAATGTCAGCACTTCTGTCAGCTGCTAAATGAACACGTTTTGGTGAACATTTCAACACATCAGCTGCTAAACGTTTTTGAACTGAAAGTTTCATTGAGCTTCACCTTTTTCTACAAGAAGTTTATCATGTTCTTTTTTTTCTTGAACTTTTTTTTCTTCATCAGAAAGTTCTTTTTTATCTTCTTTTGTAGTTTCTTTTGTGGAATCTTTTTTGGAAGATTTCTTTTTATCACGAGCTTGTTTTCTTTTTTCTAATCGTTTTTTCTCTTGAGCTTTTTTTGCTAACCTTTCTTCAACAGATTTTTTGAAACGATCAACATCAAATTCAAGAATTGTGAATCCTTTTTCTTGAGCGTAAGCGATTAAATCAAGTTTTTTCTTAGCGCCAAGTGTTCGTGAAAAAATAATTCCATTTTTTTTAACATCCAACATGTCAATGTCTTTTTTTGTTAAAATAACAGATTTAATTAAACCTTGAGCAGATAATCCTTTAACTCCAAGAGGAGAACCATATCCTGTTGAACGTGCACGAGCGTAACCTTTCATACCAAGTCGCATTTTATTTTGACGTCCTTTAGGTCGTCTCCATGTTTTTGAAACTCGAGATTTTTTATGAGCATCATGACGAATAAAAGTAGGTTTTTTTGCTTT
Source organism: Candidatus Woesearchaeota archaeon (assembly GCA_046543005.1). Taxonomy (GTDB): domain Archaea; phylum Nanobdellota; class Nanobdellia; order Woesearchaeales; family SKGA01; genus SKGA01. Next base: position 44,607 of record JBKHAG010000002.1, read on the forward strand.
GAGTTTTTTTCGTAATTCAAGTAATGAGTTCATTTTTAATCACCTATCTAAAAAGACTTACCATCTTTACTAATGATATAAATACCATCTTGAAAGTTACGTCTATCAAAACCATTTCGACGAGTTGCTTTTTCAATGGTTGCTGCTGTTTGTGAAACTAATTCTTTATCAATGCCGTTAAGATGTATTTTATCACCATTAACTTTAACAGTTACACCTTCTTTAATGGCTACTTTTCGAGGAACAACTTCGCCAATAAAATTTTTGATCTCAAGAACATTACCTTTTAAACTTACGTTCATAGGGAAATGACCTGAACAAATTTTAAGTTCGTAGTCGTGACCTTCACTTACACCTTTACACATATTTTTTACGTGAGCAGCGTATGTTTTTAGCAATTTTTTTGATTGTAAACCACAATTTTTAGAAGAAAATTCAATTCCTTCATCGGTTTTTTTAAGTTCAATAATTGGGTGTGTAAATGAACGAGTAAGTGTTCCTTTTTCTCCTTTAACACTAAGAGTTGATGTATCCGTATCAATAGAAGCTTCAACACCTTCAGGGAATACAACAAGTTGTGTGGATATTTTTTCTTCTGACATTTTAGCACCTAGTAACAATAACTAATTAGTCTTCCACCAATACCTAAATCTTTAGCTTTGGTATGAATCATAAGACCTTTATTTGTTGAAACGAGTAAAAATCCAAAACCTTTTGCAGGTAAAAATCGCTTTTCGAATTTTTCAAAATCGTCGATTTGGATTGCAAAACGTGGTTTAATTACACCACATTTGTTAAGAGATGTGTTAATTTTTACTACACAATAATCTCCTCGTTGGTCATTTACTACCTGCACATCATCTAAATAACCAACTTCTTTCATAATTAAAAGAGTATTTATTACCAAGCTACCGCCTTGATTGGTTGTAACTGTAAGATTACCTACTTTGATTGCATTATTGAGTTGTGAAAGGACATTTGCTAATGGATCGTTGAGTGTCATAATATTCACCTAATTAAATTTTTTAAAGCCTAATTCGGAGGCGTTATCACGAAAGCATTGTCGACAAATTGAAAGAGCATATTTTGAAATATGACCTCCTGTTCGGCCGCAAATAGCGCATTTTTTTGTTGATTCACCAAATGCTCGCTCTCGTGGTGTATTGTGTTTAAGCCACTTTTGATATTTTCCTGGTTTTTTTTCCAGTTGAACTAAAACTTTTTTATGATCAGATGTAGTCATTTTATTCCTCCAATACAACACCAAACGTGGTTTTTAGATAATCAATTGCTTCTTCTTTGCTAATTTGATGTGATTTTCCAATTTTTGCTTTTTTGAGTTTTCGTTTTTTTACTCTAAACCCTGGCCGGGTAAGAGTAACTGAAATTTGTAAACCCAAAATACCTATTTCGGTATCGTATTTTACTCCAGGAATATCAACGTATTCATGAATTCCAAAAGAGAGATTACCATAATTATCAAACCAAGAAGGTTTAATTTTATTTTCTTTAGCTCGAAGTAAACGTTGAACTAGATCTACAGTTTTTTCTTCATCTCGAAGAGTTATTTTTGTACCAATAGGTAAACCTGGTCGAAGACCCCAAGCTGCTAATCGCTTGGTTGTAACAGTTCGCACTGGTTCAATACCTGTGATGTTTTTAATAAGTTTAGTTGCTTTTTGCAACACTTTCTCATCACGGCCTGCACCAATATTAATGGTGAGCTTTTCGATTTTGATATTTTTCATTGCATTCATTTTACTGACCTTTCGTGTTTGTACAATCTCATAGTGTGATGATTGGCTTATCTTTACCAACAACTAAAGCGTATTTTCTTTTTGTTTGAAATACATCATCATTGGTTTTTACCACTATGTCAGATCCGTTAATTTCTTCAATACGTGCGATAGCACCTACGTGTCGTCCTGCTTGTAAAAGAATAGTTCCTCCTACTGCAAAAGGTAACACATCCACAATTTTTTGTGAAGGCACTTCAATATGTAATGAATCTCCAATATTGTATTTTTTAGCATCATCAACAATAATACTTCGTGAATCAAGCGTAGTAAGTTGTGTTTTATTACCTTTAATAGTTAATTTTTTTACAACTTTACTTATTTTCATTGTAGCTTCCTTTTGAGAAATTTCTACAGCTGCAAGTTTATTTTTTTTGTTGATAATAATTCTGTATTGTTTTTTTAATGAAGGAAAAGTAATCACATCAAAAAGGCCAACCGGTCGTTTATCGTCATATACTGGTTTTCCATCAACAAAACATAATTTTTTATGTAAAACATATTTTGCTTCTTTATTTGATTTTACAACTTTTGCCATATCTCGCAAAAATACAGAAATTGAAATTTGAAAATGTAATTTATGAGCACCAGGATATGGTCGTTTTACAAAAGATAGTGTTTTCTTAGGTATGGGCCATGTATTTGGTGAAGCTAATCGTTTTAAATGTTGTTTTACCATTTTACTTTTTCACCTCATTTTTTGAATCTGAAGATGTTGACTTTTTTTGTTTGAAACGTTTTTTATCTTCAACAAGAGTTGTTATTTCAACTTTTGAAGGATGAATTGGATAGGGAACTTTACTTCCATCAGTTTTTACAAGATTACAACCCTTTACAAAAAGTCTTGATCTGGAAACATCAATTGTTTCAACAACGCCTGTTGTTCCTTTAAATTGTCCTCGTAAAACTTTTACTTTATCTCCTTTTCGAACTCGAGCACTTCGCATTTCATGTTTTGCCCGAAGTGTTGAACTTAAAAGTGCATTCATGAATTGTCCTCGAATATGATCAGGCGCGTTAAAAGCAAACTTTCTTTGTTTTCGTGGTTGAATACTCTTCAACCAGTTCATGGAAAATGTAGATTTCATTTGTATTCCTCTCTAAACAACCATATTTGCTATTTTAGCAACTGCAGGCCATTTACCGGCAGCTTCTTTAGCAATAGGTCCTTTGAAAATTGTTCCTTTTGGATTTCCTTTATCATCTTTTAATACGACAGCTGAATTATCTTCAAAAGTAACTCGTGAACCATCAGGTCTTCGATATTCTTTTCGTTGACGAACAATAATAGCATAAACAACTGTTTTTCGCATATCAGGTCGTCCTTTTTTTACTGCTGCAATGACCATGTCACCAACACCAGCTCCAGGAACTCTCCCTTTAACAGTTTTTTTTCTTTTTACACCTGTGATTTTTATTATTTTTGCACCGGAATTATCACACGTTTGAACGTAAGAACCAACTTGTAATCCTTGCGTAATTTTTGATTTTACTGCCTTCATTTTCTAAGCCTCATTTTGCTTTTTTTCAACAATTTCAAGTACAATAAAATGTTTTGTTTTGGAAAGAGGTCTTGTTTCTTGAATTTTAACAATATCTCCTTCTTCTGCATCAATTGCATCTGGATTGTGAGCTTTAACTGTTGATTTTCGTTTTTCATAACGTTCAAATTTTGGAATGAGAACTCTTCGTTCCCATTCTACCACAACTGTTCGGTGCATTTTTGCACTAACAACAGTTCCTGTGAATGTTTTTCCTCGAACACTAATGTTGTTTTCCATGGTACTATCTCCGTAATTTTATTCTATCAGTTAATCTTTTGGCAACATCATCGCCAAAGACTTTTTGGTTGTTAATTATAAAGACCGTTCCTTTTTTCAAGACGGTTTTTGTAACACCAGCTACTTCAAGCACAAATGTATTTTTTGTATCTTCTACGATACATCCACGTAATCCAATCATTGAAGGATTACCTTGAACTACATGAGCTTCTTTGCCAATGAATGATTGTGTTTTATCTGCCACGTGGTTTTTGAACCTCAATTGTTTCTGGTGCGAAGCCCATACCAACAAGGGCATCTTTCATGTCATTAAGGTGGTTTCCTTGAAGTTCAACAAAATCTTTTTTTGCTGTCCCTCCGCATGCGAATTTATTTTTAAGTTTTTTTGCGATATCTTTGATATCTACTTCACTCGCATTTAAACCTTCAATAACAGTATATTGTTTTCCAAATTTTTTTCGGATTATTTTTACTACGATTTTTTGATTTTCTAAGGCGATATTGTCCCATGCGGAAAGTTCCTTTGGGAGGCCTGTAATTGGATCAAATTCAACCATTTTATTTATTCTTTATTTTTTAAAGCACGTTTTGCTTCTTCTTGTTCAAATGTTTTTATTTGAGCAAAAAGTTTTTTTAGCTGTGAAATTTTCCCAGGATTTTTTGGAGCAGTACCAGTTTGTACTTGTCCTTGGAGTTTTAATAATTCAACTTTAGCTTCTTTTATTTTTTTCTCTTTATCCTGAGGAGATAATTTTTTTATATCTGCAAATTTCATTGTGTGTCACCTTCAGGTTTATCTTTAGCTTTAGCTGTTTGTTCAACCTTTTTTGTTTCTTCAGATTTTTTATCTTCAGTCTTCTCTTTAGGGGAAGATTTTTTACTATTTTTTTTAGTTGAAGATTTTTTTGAAGATTTTTTAGTCGGTTTTTTTTCTGCAGAACTAGAAGTATCTTCAGATTTTTTTGATTCTCGTTTTTTCTTAGCAGCTTCTCGAGCAGCAAGTTTTGCTTCTTCTTCTGCTTTTGCTGCTGCTTGTTTTTCTCGCTTATCAAAACTAATCTGATCTGGAAGAACTACCGTACTTGGTAAAATTCTAACTTGAATTCCAATAACTCCAGTTTTTAATTTTGCAAAGTGAATTGCAGTATCTACACCACTAATTGCAAGATCACCACATTTTTTCATGTATCCATCAGTAAATCTCCACGTTTTTGAACGAGCTGCAGGAATTTTTCCAGAAATTAAAATTTCCACTCCAAGAGCTCCTGCTCGCATAACACTTTCTACCGTCTTGTGACCAATACCTTTGAATCGTTGAGAACCAAATCGTTCAAGTTGAGAAACAATACTTTCTGCAACAACTGCCGCATCAAGTGTAAAATCTTTAATTTCTTCGATTTCGATTTGAGGATTTTCTAAACTAAATCTTTTCTTTAAATCTTTAGTAAGTTTTTGAATAGTGGATCCTCCTCGACCTACAATAAGTCCAGGTCGTGATGCTCGAATAACTACTCGTTCACCAAGACTTGTTCGTTGAAGACTAACACTACTTAAACCAACTTTACTAAGTTCGTCTTTAATGAATTTTTTAATTTCGAATTCACGAACATTTTGTGAAACAAATTTTCGTTCAATCATTTTTTCAAAGCCTCGCTTTTTTTAGCAGAAGGTTGCGCAGTTTCGCTTTTTGTTTCTTTACCTTTTGACACATCTTCTTTTATAGATTGTTTAGAATCTTCTTTTTTAGCAGGTTCTGAGGATTTTTTCTTAGCTGCCTTTTTACTAGTTTTTTTAGTTGAAGATTTTTTTGATTGAGAATTACTAGCTTCTTCAAGTATAACTTCAACGTGTGTACGTTTCATTTCTCGTCGTCGTTGACGTCCTTGATGAAGTGGAGATGACGCTTTATGAGCACATACGTGAACAAGTACTAAATCTTCAGATAAACCAATATTTGCAGCGTTTGTTTTAGCGCCCATTAAGACGGATAAAATTTCTCGAACTGCTTTTTTAGGATATCGTCCAGAAGCAAATGCTCCACGTCGATGACCTACACCATCTGTAAATCTCGTAAAAGCAATAGGTCTTTTAAATGACAACACGTCAGCAAGAATATTTTCAGCTTTCTCCAAGGACTTTCCTCGAATTGCCTTACAAATATTAATTGCTGCTTTAGTTGAAATTGGAAGATCTCGTCCATACGCTTTTGCAGTGGATGCGTTTTCTTTTTGAAATGAATATTTTGTTGTTACCATTCGCATTCACCTATACTTTGGGTTTAGTAGTTACTCCAATGTTTGTATGCGTAGCACGTTTTCGTGTTAGTGCAAACTCCCCTAAGAAATGACCTATCATTTCTTCAGTGATCATAACTGCTTGAAATCCTTTACCTGTATGAACCTGAATTGTTTTTCCAACCATAAAAGGAAAAATAATCATATCACGTTCATGCGTTTTTACATTGTCTTTTTTCTCAATCTTTTCTAATAACTTTTTTTTCTCGTCTGAAAATCCTCGTTTGATAGATCTTCGTTGACGTGAAGGTAAAAGTTCAGCAAACTCAGGAATACTCATTTCCTTAAGTTCGTCGATTGTTTTTGATCGGTATTTGAATATTTTTAATGCCATTAGCTTTCACCTATTATACTCTTTTTCCACCTGCTCGACCAGTTTTTCGAGCTCGGATTGCTCCAACTCGTCGACCTGGAGGCGCGTTTTTAGGAGCTGGCTTTGCTTTGGATTTTCTTGCAGTACGTTTATTTCCGAATGGATGCGCTACTGCATTCATTGCACTTGCAGAAACTGATGGCCAGTATTTGTTTCGTGCTTTCATTGCATAGAACTTTCGTCCTGCTTTTAAGAATGGTTTATCTACACGACCACTTCCCGCAACAGTTCCAATTGTCGCTTTACAATTTGGATTAAATTTTTTTTGTTTACGAGAAGGAAGTTGTACAACTACCGCTTCTTTTGATTTTGAAACTACTCGAGCAACACCGCCTGAGGCTCGGACAAATCGTCCACCATCATTTGGGTTTTGTTCAATATTAAATATAGCTACTCCTTCAGGAATATCTTGAAGACGTAATACATTTCCGTGTTGAACTGCTGCGTTTTGAGAAAAGTCAAGTTCATCACCTACAGCCACACCATCTGTTGCAATTGCAACGCCTTCATAGCCAGTATCATAATATAAACTAACTAAAGGAGCTGAGTGTCCAGCACAATGAAGAATGTCTGTGACAATTGCTTTGTTTTGCGCGGCGAAGATTTGAGCTTTACCTTTGTATTTGAAAGGATGAGATCTAAATGTTGCGGATCCTTTTCCTCTTTTTTGAGCTGTAATTCGTTTACCCATTTTTGTTCACCTTACATAAGCTCCAATTTTGTTGCAAGATCAATTGCAGGCGTATCATCAGAAAATGTTACGTATGCTTTTTTCTTTGCATCAGGACCAATTAATGTTCGAACATTTACAACTTTTACTTTAAATAATGATTCGAGTTCTTTTTTAATTGACTGTTTTGTTGCTGATTTTTCTACGAGGAAAACGAGCTTGTTTTCTGATTCCATTAAACGAATGGATTTTTCAGTTGATAATGGTGCGATAATCATTGTACATCACCTGTATTATTTACAAACAATTTGTGCTGTTCTAAAAGATCTAATGCTTTATCAGTAAATAATGTTAATCGACCAATATCACTACCGGGAGCTAAAAGTTCTGCATTTAATGCGTGAACCGGAACTACATCAACACCGTTTAGATTAGTTGCTGCTTTAAGAAGCGGACAGTCTTTTGAGACAACAAATAAAAAAGATTTTTTTGTTGCGTGTTTTCGTCCTCGACGTTTACCGGCACCAGCTCGAATAGATCTTTGGGAAGCTCTATTAAGTTCTTCAGAAAAACCTAGTTCGTTTAAAATAGCATAAATATCTTTTGTCTTACTAATATCTTCAAAAGAAGTATCTAAAGCAAAAGGAAATTCTTTTGGCACTTTATGACCTCGTTTAGATACGAGTTGAGCATCCATTGTTGCTGCAAGAGCGCTTCTGATTGCTTTTTTTCGTTCCTTAACGTTGATTTTTTGAACCCATGATTTTGTTGCTTTTGGAGGGTGTGCTTCACGACCACCAACAGTTTGTGGCGCAGTTGCACCTACAAAATAAAATCGAGTTCCTCTTCGATTAAGAACTTTACGAGGAGTTCGAGATTGTCCAATTCCATATGTTCCTTTATAGTTGTTTCGACGTTTTGATAAAAAACTTGAGTAGCGCATTCCCGCGTCAGGTTTTGCACCGTATCTTTGTCGTCGATTTGCTTGAAGTGCGAGAACTGCTCGTTTAATTAAATCAGGCCTAACTGATTCAGAAAATTGAACAGGAAGCATTATTGCTTTAGTCTCGTCCTTTTTTTGATTATATACTTTGAGTTTCATCTGTCACACCTAATTTCCTTGTTGCGATGCTATACTTATATGATCAATTGAAGGTAATGCATTCGCTTTTCCTTTTCGATGAGCAGGAGTACACATAACGAGTCGCTTTTTAGGTCCGGGTAATGAACCTTTAACGAGAACGTATGTATTTTTTACTTCGCCATAATTGATAAATCCACCTTGAGGATTTAATTTTGAAACGTCATCTTCAATTCCTACAATATAATTACTGTATTGAATTCGTGCATGATACCCTGTTTGACCAGCGTATGCAATCCGATACATCATATGACCTTGTCCTTTCCAACTTCCTAAGGATCCTGGTCCACGTACTACTTTCTCGGATTTTTTTGCTCGAAGCGAAACACCAAACCGTTTTACAGGTCCTTGGTAGCCTCTACCGGTTGTTACTGCTCGAACATCAACAAAAGATCCAGCTTTAAGCACATCTTTTACAGAAACATCTTGTTCAACATTGTCTTTTGCAAAAGTAATTTGTTCTTCAATACTTCCTCCTAAAGGAAGTTCAAATACTTCGGGTTTTTTCTTACCAAAACCTGCTAATGTTGGTTGTGTTTGAACTTGTACAGTTATATGAGAAGTTGTAGAAATATCAATATTGTCTAAGTCTTCTTTTTTAGCATAATTTTTAGATACTGCACACTTTCGAGAAAGATCTTTAGTTCCTTTAAAGAAAAATTCTTCAGATACGCCTGTACCATATCCTTGTGCTTTGTAAACACGTACTGAGGTAATTCGTAAAGGAGGACACTCAATAACCGTTACAGGAATTGAAATTTGTTCTCCTTTCGTGTTTGAATTTTTGTACGTATCCGTTGCTATCACATGTGTCATGCCGGCTTTATAGCCTGCGAAACCTAACAATCCTGCTGCTTGCCCTTGGGGTACTGAGCGTACTTTCGCATATTGTCGCGAAGCTCGCACCCGTGGCCAGAACTGCATACTTCCGTGTCTTGGATTTACTCGTTTTGCCATTTTTTATTGTTACCAATTAATTTTCGTTATTAACCTAAAAAGAACTAGCGATTCGCCACAGAAAAAATCTATGCGTAAAGCGGTACTGAAAATGTTCTTTTCAGGCCTTCAGTATCATAATAATGTATTATGAGCAGGCGAGAGAAACCCTATCCCACTTATAAATGTTTGGTTTGTGATTGCTCTAAAAGAACTAAAACCTTAAAAAAATGATTAAAATAAATAAAAAAGCTCAAAATAATCTCTAAATGGAAAATAAACTTATTTTAGGAGTTTTCTAAAAAATATCGTTTTTGATTTTGTATATGCACGAAGAGTTTTAGAATCGTAGTGCTTTTTTAGCGCAAGGTATTGTGTAAACAAGTCAGAATCAGCATTTTTTGCATGTTTAAGAGCTTGCGTGGTTTGCTTATATGCTTTTGCATGATGTGATCCGCTCTGAACCAGTAATAACCGACAACGAACGTGTAAAGGTAAACCTTGTTTTTTAAAATCTTCATCCTCGCCTTCAAAAGTAAACTCCAAAAACTCATCACCTATGTTTGCTTGTTGAGTAAAACCTATTTCAAGTAATGAGCTTCTTGTTTTATTTATGAATGATGATTCTATAAGAATATCAACAACATCTCTTCCCAAACAAACTAATTCATATGTCCCCACCAAAAAAGCAGATGCTTGAGTAGCCTTAATTTGTGCAGTTACCACATCAAGAATTTGTTGAGCTTTAGATTGTATAATAGTATTTTGTTTGACAAAATGAACACGTTCTTGTTTTTTTCGTTTATCAGAATCTCCTAATTCACTTTTTCGTTTTGCGTACTGAGCAGGATTTTTAATACGCGAACAAAAACTATCTGGTTGACAAATAAGAAGCGATTTGTAATAATCAGTATTTGCACAACTAGGAGGGGGAAGAATTTTTTTTTCGTGTTTAATCTGAGAAAGTTGACCTTTTAAATATTGTTCGCGTAAAGGCTCTAGATTTTGTTGATTCCAATCATACACAAAAGCAGTTATACTTTCTTTATTCCAACCAACACAACGTAAAAAATTAATTAAAATAAAAAGTGCTCGTTTTTTACCATCCTCTAAACCATTTTGAATAATTTGAATACAAGGAGGAAAAAAATCTTTAGGTATTGCTTCTTTAGGAATATCAACTTTAGACAATATTTTTTTTGAAGCAAAATAATGATGTTCATGATCAAATGCTTCTCTAAAAAGCAATGAAGCCTCTCCTTTGCGCACTTTTGTTCGATCTAAAAAAGGAGCAGCATACCAAGAATCACATTCATTGTTTGGATGCGCATATTTTTTATCAAATGTTAAAACAGCATCTAAAGAAATAGGGATTGAAGCCAAGCCAGATTTTTCGTGAAGAGAAAAAGGCATACGATATAAATGGCGCGAAGCAATAAGAACTGTATCAACTTCAACAACTGCAGTAATATCGATTGTTTGTTTAGGAGATTGCGACGAACCACAATGTTTACATGAAGAACTAGTTACTTGAGCATGAACAGGGTAGGAACATTTTTCACAACGAAAAATATCAGGAGTTCCAAAAGGTTTAGACAAGTGACCACATTGAGAACATTGATATGTTAATTTTTGTTTAGGCGTAAGTCTTTTTGCTGCACAAGAAGGACAAATTGTTTGAAATAAAGAACCACCCGTTAATTCGGCAATTTTTTCTAAATCGCTAAATGAATATTCGTAAGTAGCATCAAAAATAACTTTTTCTTCTGATGTATCAATACTAATATAATTTCGTTGAATAAACGAAAGTAAGTAAGCAGCTATTGCTCGAGGTCCTTCAGGAAATATATGACGAACGAGTTTTGTCTGAGTACCCACTGGCACAGTGTCAGGAAAAGCTTCAAAAGGGACTGCAATGTGAAATCCTTTATTACCTGAAAATTTAACACTAACACAATCTAACTTGTGATGCTTAAGTGCTTTAATAAATAAATGAGTCGTGAGTTTTGAAAGTTCCCAATCAGGACAATCTATATCTAAAATGAGATCCCAACCTCTACGCAACTCATCTAGCTCGTGACGTTTCATTCCTGTTCGAATAGAAAGAGGATTAAACCATATTTCTTCAGAACAATGAAATGAAGAAACTTTCTTTTTTGCAAGTTCTAAAACATCATTTGAGTATGACAAAACATCAGGACGTTTGCCAAACACGTTCCCAAAAAATACAACACCTACTTCTTTATCTATTGCTTGAGCTACTAAAGCGTCTCGAATAGATTTTTTTTTATAAAAAAGTAAGGATGTGGAAATGTTCATAAAAGTAAGTAAGCCCTTATTAGATAAAAAGGTTTGTAAAATAATATAAGAAAAAAAGAAAAATTATTTTTTTGAAAAAAATGCTTTGTAACAAAGATATGCTTCATACACGTCAGCTTTTGAAACAATTTCATAAGGTGAGTGCATCCCTAACATGCAAGGACCAACATCCACACAAGACATTCCATAACGCGAAAAATATTGTGCAATGGTTCCACCACCGCCTAAATCTATTCGTCCATTTTCTCCTGTTTGCCAATAAACATTGTTATCATTTAAAAGTTGGCGAATGGTATGCATGTATTCTGCACTAGCATCGTTAGTAGAATATTTTCCTCCGCCACCACCATATTTTTCAAGACTAACGCCATAACCAAGTCGTGATACGTTTGTTGCGTCTTGAGCATCTTTATAATTAGGATTAAGACCTGAAGTTACATCTGCACTTAATGAAGATGCTTGACCTAAAAATAAATCAACAGATAAAGATGAACCTACTGAAGCCAAATAGCGTTGTGCAAATTGTCTTAAAATGTATGATTGTGCTCCTGTATCACCAGCACTTCCGGTTTCTTCTTTATCTATAAATAATGCAACCGCTGTTGAGGAAGGATTTTTTGTATGAAGTAATGCTTGTAAAGAAGTGTACACACAAACACCATCATCATGACCGTAGGCTGCAAGTAACGATTTATCAAAACCAACATCTCGAGGTTGAGATTGAGGAACAAAAGAAAGTTCTGCGCTTACAAAATCCTCTTCTACAAAACCATACTCTTTGTTGAGTTTTTGCAAAACAGATACTTTGAGTTTCTCTTTTAAATTATCATCTTTAACAGGGATACTACCAACTAATGCCATGAGTTGTTCGCCTGCAATAAATTGAGAAACTTTTTTATCATACTGTTCTCGGGCCAGATGAGGAAGCAAGTCAGGTATGACAAAAACAGGTTCATCATCTTTTTCACCAATAGAAAGAAAAATTTTCTTTCCTGATTTAGTATAAACCACTCCGTGTAAACTAAGAGGAGTGTTTACCCAATGATACTTTTTTATACCACCATAATAATGGGTTTTGAATACTGCTAAAGAACTCTCTTCAACTAAAGGAAGAGGTTTAAGATCTAAGCGAGGTGAATCAGTATGACTTCCAATAAGAGCCATGTGTTCTTTATTTTTACCAACAACCCAAGCCAACACAACTTTTTCTTTATATACTATAAAAAGTTTATCACCAGACTTTGTTTTTTGATTGGTAAATTTTACAAAATTATTTTTTTTCAATTCAAAAACCACATAATCTACAGTAAGTCGTTCTGTTTTAGCAAAAGACAAGAACTGTTTGTACCCTTCATTAAAATCAAATATTTTTTTATGATAATTCTTCGTTGTTTTTTCCCACACAGATTTTTTTTCAAACTGAAGAGAAGAATATTTTTTTGAGGATTTTTTTTCTGACATAACTATCAACCGTTAACTATTCAAAAGATTTTTCTTTAAATAGTTGTTGGTTTAGAAACGCTGTCTTAAGAAGATAATTTTTTATATTGTCTTGTGGCTTTCTTTTTGAAGAAGATAAAAAGAATATTTGTATTCGCGCCTATAATCGCTGATTCAAAAATAGTCAACAGGTGCCAAAGGCGCTAATTAAGTTGGGCAATATACCTCTTTATTCTATTTGAAACAGAGCTACTTTAGAGCATGTTAAAAAAAAACTAACAATAATAATGACTCAAATATATTTTTAATTGCCTTTTTTTAGTGTATCTTTAGATTCTTTATATGATAATTTTCTTAGACGAACAATTTCTTGGGCTTTTTTAGGACCAATAAGGTCTATAGATTGTAAATCTTTTTCGCTAGCAAGTAAAAAGGATTCTAAAGTGTCATATCTTTGCAGAATTTTTTGTGCTAACAAACCACCAATTGTTGGAAAACTACTCACAACGTATTCTAATAATTCTTTATCTGTTAAAGGTTTTGCAGTATGATAGGTAAAGACTTGCGAAGAATCAGATTGCTCTCGTGAAGCAATAGTTGTTAATAATTTTGCGGTTTCTCGAGGTGAAGAAGTGTATAACAAAGGAATACCATAAGAAACAGTTATTGTTGAAAGCATACCTAAAACTGCAGATTCACTTACTCTACGTAAAGATTGTTCTCGCCAATCACCTTGAATAATTACTAAAGGTTTTTTATACTGAACAAGTGCTAAGAGCTGAGAAAGTAATCTCCCATTTGCAATACTATCTATAAAATCACTTGCTTGTTTGAACTCAACACAACAATCTGCGCTAAGTAAAAAATCACCCACTCCTAGTTGTTTAAGTTCTAAAGATATATTTTCTCGATGTAGTTGTTTTAATACAAGAGATCCTTTTTCTCTAAAATCAACAATAATTTTTGGTTGTGATAAAGTATTTTTTTCAAGTTTTTCTTCAGAATTTGACTCTTTTTTTTTAGAAGATAACATTTTTTTTGCTGAAGAAAATTGAGTTAAATTTTTTTGAGAAGTGCCAGCAAAGGATTTTGAAAATTCTTCTAAAACCGAATACATTCTTTTTTCTTTGTGAAAAGCCACCCAACGATTTGTTTCATCACGAGTATTTTTTGTAACAAGAACACAAACTGATCCTTGTGAATGTCTTCCCGTTCTTCCTCTTCTTTGAACACTTCGTATTGCGCTAGGAATGGGTTCAAAAAAAAATACGTGATCAACACTAGGTATATCAAGACCTTCTTCAGCAACACTTGTTGCAATTAGACAAGAAAAAAGTCCAGCTCTAAAATCATCTAAAATTTTTTTTTGCGTTTTTTGAGAATGTCCAACGCCTTTCTTTTTTGCTTGGCCAAAAAACAGTTTACAACTAATAATTTTAGAAAGTTGCGATTGAATAAATGAAGCAGAATCTCTAAATTGGGCAAAAATAATTATTTTTGCTTGAGGATCTTTATGTAAAATTAAAGCAACTTTATCAAAGAGTTTTTGAACTTTAGGGTGTTCTTCATTATTTTTGACACACTCGCGAGTAATTGCAAGCGCGCCCAACACTAAAGGATCTTTAACAAGATATTGCACAGCTTTTACTTTGGTAGTTCGAGATTGTTCTAAAAGCCCATACAAATATTGGTGAAGAGCATGAATTGTTTGTGTTTGAGCAAGTTCTTGGGCGTGAAGAAGTTTAAGCACTTGAGCTATTAAACTCATTGCAGCATATACTTGTGAGGATGATTCATCCCTGCTAATTCGAGAATGAAGCATGCCCTGTAATTGTAAAAGAGATGTTTTTGAAAACGAACGAAGTAAGCGTGGTGATTGTAAGGATGCATTAATTTCATGCAGGCGTTTATCGATTGCTTGTTGTAAATATGTATCTATTTTTGTAAGCTGTGAAGATAAAGGTAATTGTTCCCAATTAATTATTGTTTCTTGGCGAAATTTACGAATATCAGGGTCAGTGGGTTTTTTATATTCAACAACTTGCGCGCCTATATTTTGAATAACTTCTTCTATTTTTTCTTTGTTAGCGCCAGGTGACGCGCTTAAACCAAGCGTTAAAGGATGTTGTGACTTTTCAAAATACTGTTGTGCTAAAAAAACGTAAGCGTAATCACCTACCGCTCGATGAACTTCATCAAGAATTAACAAGGAAACGTCACCTAAAGATATATTATTACCCAACACATCATTTTCAACTGTTTGTGGCGTCGAAAAAATTATTCGTGCGTCAAGCCATTTTTTGTGACGCCTTTTTGGGGCTACAGTTCCAGTAAATAATGCGTACTGAGAATCATTTAAAGGAATGTGTTTTTTAAACGATTCAAATTGTTGTTCGGCTAAAGGTTTTGTAGGTGTTAAAAAAAGTATTTTTGAATCAGGATACATCATTAAGCGATGAACTGCAAGCATCATCGCAATTGCTGTTTTACCAAGACCAGTGGGTAAAACCACTAAAGAATTATCTTTTTTTATTTTATCAAAAATGTCTATTTGATATGGTCGAGGAGTAAAATCAATAAGCATAACAAGAGAAAAAACGAAATTGTTTATAAGTTTGTGCAAGAGTTGACCAGTGTTATGATCTCATAGCTAAACAAAAAATAAAAGTTAATAAGAAAATACAAAAAAGCAGAAAATAAAAGAATTCTTGCTACATACTACTATACTCATAATTTAGTATGTAAAGCATATTTTGCGCCACATGCTTGACAACTTAAAAAATATACGCCAGTATCTTTTGAAAGCTTAGTATCTGGTTTTCCACATTCTTTGCAAATAACAAATTGGTCTGCAAATTGTTGTATTCGAACATTAATTTTTGAAGCAGACAATTTAGAATTAAAAATAACAAAATTTCCTTCAATAAGACCTTTTGTTGCGAGTTGTTTTTCAATAAATTTTACTAGCAATTGTTGTGGACGACGAAGAGTTGTTGCGATTTGGGAAATATTACTAATAATGGTTTTATTTCCTTGAATATGGCCTTTTACCTTAGGAATTTCAAATCGTTGAGATTTTTCAACATCCTCAGGTAATTCATTTCTTGCTTTTTGCAATAATTTTTCGTAATCCATTATATCAACTCGCTTAGGTTCAATAACATCAAAAACGCCTTGACGTATCATCAGAGCAAGTGCCGATTGTTTGCAGGCGCTCGCTTGCAACTAAACCGCTGTGAAAATCGTCGCGTGTAACAAAAAAGTTACAAACCAGTGAAATGAAGAAACAAAGTGGAGTTTTTAAAGCTTGCTTAAATAGTTATTGATTAAAATAGCCTTCTTGTTCTAAATAAAAAAGCAGTTCTTCAAAAATTTTTTGTAGCTGAGGGAATTCTTGAAAATATTTTGCTTTTTTTAAACGTAAAAAATCTGCAGACCACTCCTTCCAATCTTTTTTATAATCCACTTCATGAAGTTGAGAATCTAACACATCTATTGCTTTTGCAAAGCGAGCTTCTTTAGAAGAAAGCGTTTCAAATTCTTTTTGTAAACGTACATATTTTTCTTTCATGAAAACAGGAATTTTTTCTGAAATTATTTGTATTGCTTTTTCTTCTTTTTCTTTTTTATGAAGATGTTTAATGTTTGGGTGTAATGCAAAATCACCCGATTCTATTTCATGAACATCGTGATACATAAGTAATTCATAAATTTTTAATCGATCTAAATTAATATCTAATAAAGATAAAAAATAGTCTGCTAAAATAAGACAACTCCACGTATGCTCAGCAGTACTTTCTTTTCGAGAATCAACAGAACTTAAGCGATAAATAGATTTAAGCTTATAGAGGTATTTTAATGAAAAAATATTTTGTAACGTGTTTTTTCTTCTTGACTATTTACCATTTTTACTACACCTTCTTATATAAAATCTCCAAGACCTGCTTGTTTTTCTTTTTCAATACCAAAGACGTCCGTTATTCGATGTTTTGTTAAGTACAAAGATTCTTTAAGATAATCGCTTACATTAAATTCTTCTGCAAGAGTAATACTCATTTCTAAATATTTCATAATACTACCTTCAGAAATTGTAAAAATTATTTTACCACCACAAGTAGTGCATTTACCACTTAAAGGCGGACGACGATATTTTTCATTACAACCCACGCAACGAAATTGTTGAAGCGAAAACTTTCTCAAATTACCTTTGGTGTCTCTAATAAAATGTTTTTCAATAACAAGGCGAGCAACATCGCTTTGATTAACTGCTCTTATTTTTTTTGCTAAATCCATTTGGCGTTCAATTTTTTCAGGCATGGAAGGCAATGTTTTATACGCCGAACATAAAATTCCTTCGTTAATATTGCTCACAGGATGAGTAAACATCATTCCTTCAAATTGTTTTTGAGTAAATAAATTATCATCAATACGTTCAATTTTTACGTCCCAAGGTTTTTTGTATGCGTTGCAAGCTTCATAAAAATCTAAAGGGTACGATGAAACAGTATCAACATTAAAAGCCATATCATCAACTTCTGCAGGATTAAGAAGTGTTGTTAATACTAAAGGTGCGTCCATTGTTGAACCACGACTTCTTCCTAAAAATTTTTGTGAAAAATTCAAAAAGGCATCTAATTGTAAAAAAAAGCAACTCTCATCACCATCACAATCTCTACGCATTGCAGCGTGAAATAATGGATGAGCAAGCATACCTTGAGTTTGAGAAAAACCAATAATTCTACCAACAGATCCTGCTGACGTGTGAGGCGCAAGACCTATAATTAAATGACCAATCAAATCTTCTTGAGTTTTTACATTATAAAAAGCAGGCAGATCATATAATTTTTCAAGTTCTTCATCAACAAATTGTGTTGCCCTAATTAAAACATCTGCACTTCCTTCTTCAGGAGAATCAGGACATTGAGGTAATACTAAATCTTGAGAACGAAGTTCTAAAACTTGATCGTCTTTTGTTAAAGGACTACCATATACATCGTGAGTATAACCTAACTCCACAAGTTTTTTTACAGGCGCGCCTATTTCAAAAGGTTTGAAATGAGTAAGAGTAAGTTCACTTGCATCGTAACGTATAGTGCCATCTTTATTTACATGAACTCCGTGTTTTGCTCGAAGTATTGCTTTTAGTAAATGTTCTGTTGAGTGATCTTTTCCAACAGTTCCACGAACACCTTTAATTAAGTCAGGATAAATTTTAGTATTCATTTTTTTAAGACAATACTCAAAAAGGGATCGTATAGGAACAGACCATTCTTTGTAATCCATAAAATCAGGATCATCATTTTCAACTGCTTGACTAGAAACTGTTTCCTTTGTTTTTCTATTAATTTTTTGTCGGATGGTTTTTGTTTCACACATTTCACAAATACGAAGAGGTGTTTTGTTTTGACAATTGGGACATTCAAACACTGGAAAATTACTCGTTACTTTACCTTTTTCAAGGGCTGATTGAAAACTTCTAAGACGTCCTCCTTCTTCTCCAACAGGAAATAAACCGTGAGGGCTGCCCGTGAGTTTTCTCATCTTTGCTTTTTCTGGACGACCCATTCGAGCACCAATAAAAATACCGCTTTTATCACGGATAGGAACAGGAGATAATTCATTAATAATATCTAAAACAAAAGCGTTTTTTTTATCAAAAGAATTAAAAACTTCCAAAGCATCTTTTGCATCAAATTGTGAACGAATATTAAGTGTGTATGATAAAGCTAAAGCTTCATCTCCTGTTATTTCAACACGGTTTTCATCAACTGTATGAGCAACTCCTAAGAGTTCTAAAGCTCTTTTTGCTTTGTTGAATTCTTCACTTAAAGGAAAAACTATTTTTGGTGTTTCAAGCATATAATTTGCATTTGCAAACCAAAATAATAAATCTTTTAATTGATCAAAGGTTATTTCGTTATAGTAAAAAATGTGCTGGGGATGTAAGGCAACATTAAGAATAGAAGATATTTTTTTTGCCGAAGAAAAGGACACCTTAGTAGTTAAGGGTTTTACTAAAAGAGAGCTTACAAAATCTTGGGGAAGATCTAAAACTTGAGCAAAAGATGCTTTATCTTTTGTTTTTTCATGTAGTGCTTTTTTTACATAATGAATCCAAATTTCTTCAACAAAACCCGGAGGAATAAGTGTTGCTGCCCTATCAAAAAAATCACCATAATTAATTAATACATCACCAACATAAATTATTTCTTCAATAGCATTATTTATTTCACTACCTTGTTGGGCGGTTCGTACTTTAATTACTGAACCATTTTTTAATTTAACAATAGGACCATCAATAGAATCACAAGGAGTAAACGCTGCTGCTTTACCGGGACGTTCTACTTTGAGTTGAGTTCCTATAGCAATTAAATCATTAAGAACGCTTGTGGTTGCAGGATGAATACTTTGACCTGAATATCCTGAGGCTCTACTTCGTCCATAGCGAAGTCTAAAACCTCCGCTTTTCATAGGATGACCTATGACTGGACGCCCACCAACTAAATCTTTAACAAAAGTAGGATCGGGTTTTACATGTGAATGAACATCATATGCTTTATGCAGTTCGCTTTGATTTATATCAACAGCCACTTCTTCAGAAGAATCTTTTGAATCACCATCTTTTGCAAACTTAGCTTTAAGTTCTTTTTGAAACGTGACGTGTTCACCTAAAAAATCCCAATCATGCATTCCAAAATCATGACCCCACTCTTTAAGCTTCTTCCACAATTTTGGTGACTTTAAAGGAATACAAGAAGAATGAATAAGACAATATCCGCTTCGCAAAAAATTAGTTTCTACCCTTGGCAAATCTTTTAATCCTGCGTTTGATAATTCTCTTTTTTCACTGGCATCACCAGCAATTTCAACAGGAATATTTTTGAGTAAAAATTCACTCTCTTCTTTGTAAGGAAAATATTGTAAATTAGCAACATATTGATGATAATCTTCAAGTTCGGCAAAACAACGTTTTATTTCTTTTTCATCAGGGTCATATTTAGCATAACCCATTTGTTTTCGAACATAATCTGCAATTAAAACACTCGTTGCAGCAGCTGTTCCTCCAGCATTTCGAATAGGACCTGCATAATTAAGTCGAAAAAATTTTCCCTTACCATCGCGACGTTCTATAAGTTCAATACTTGTAAGCCCTTCTAAAGGAGAAGATACCACTCCCACTGTTACATATGCAAAACCCGTTCTTATACCTACTTCAATAGCTTCAACTTCAGAATCAAATTGCACATATTTTTGTTGAGCGATTTCTAAAGCAATTTTCATAGCCACACGCCAATCTTGAGAACCAAATTCTTGCTCTAATTCAATAATACGTTCTACAACGCCACTACCTTCAATTTTTGGAGCAAGTACAGAAATAAGACCAACTACACGCTCAGCCATATTTTTTGCAAGCTTTACTTCAACAAAATCTTCAGGATCAAAACATTTTTTTCGAGCCTGCACAGCAACAGAATGAGCTTTAATCGTTTTTTCATCTAAATACGTAAAATACTCTTTAATTGCAGCACTGCAAGTCATATCTGATTGAACCATTTTTTAACTAACCTGTATACGAGGCGAAAGTAAAAATAGCAAATGAACAAGGGTTTATAATGCTTTTTAATGTATAAAACAAACATTTTGAAACAGTAACACTTTTTCCAAATCAAAACAACAAAATCAACAAATACAACTCCTCAAACAAACAAATTCAAAGAACTTCGTGTATAGATTGTTAAATGAAATAATTTTTAGTGGCTAGATGTAGAAGAGGACAATCAAAATATTAGAAAAAAATAGAAAAAAAGGGGAGGGGCTGGTGCTACGCACATATTGGCTCACAAATTCGTTGCTCGATATTTATTAAAACTTATTATTCTCTTAATTAATCTATATTTTGTCAAAAAT
>JBKHAG010000030.1:0-4428 GCA_046543005.1 Candidatus Woesearchaeota archaeon
GGAAGAGAGATAGTTTTTTCACCAGTTAAGTACTGCGCAGTCAAAGAGGTTTTAGATTTTTTAATCTGAGTAGGCGTTCCACTAGCAATAATTTTTCCACCATGAATTCCCGCTCCTGGACCAATATCGATGACGTGGTCTGCTTGTAAAATAGTATCTTCATCGTGCTCGACAACGATGAGTGTATTTCCTAAATCACGTAAGCGATGAAGGGTATCGAGTAGTTTTTTATTGTCTCGTTGATGAAGACCAATACTTGGTTCGTCAAGAATATACATTACACCCATAAGGTTTGCACCTATTTGTGTTGCGAGACGAATTCGTTGCGCTTCACCACCTGAAAGCGTTCCTGCGCTTCGCGAAAGTGTTAAGTATCCAAGACCAACTCGATCTAAAAATCCTAAGCGTTCACGAATTTCTTTGACGACTTGTTTTGCAATGGCGTGTTCTTTTTTAGTAAGTTTAAGTTTTTTAAACCAGTCAAGTGATTTTTCAATACTTAAGTCAGTAAGCTCAATAATGTTTTTGTTGCGAATAGTTACACCAAGAGCTGCTTTACTCAAGCGTTTACCTTCACAAGTTGTACAAGGCGATGAACGCATGAAGCCTTCTAAGACTTCTTTTCGATAATTAGATTCAGTGTTATTATATAATCGTTGAGATTGAGGAATAAGTCCTTCCCAACCATCTTGCATATTCATGCTTGCGCCGTTTGACCAGCGAGCAAGAATAGGTTTTGAGGAGCCGTAAATAAGTACGTCATATTGTTTTTTGGTGAGTTCTTCTATTGGTGTAAATAAGTCAAAATCGAAGGCTTTAGCAACCGCGCCGAGTTGTTGCATACGCCAACCTTCATGTCGTCTTCCGTAAATTTTTATTGCTCCATCTGCAATAGAAAGTGATTTATCAGGAATAATAAGGTCTGGATCAAATTCCATTTTTTTGCCTAAACCACTACATTCTTTGCAAGCTCCAAAGGGCGAGTTAAAAGAAAACATTCGTGGCTGGAGTTCTTCAATGCTAAAACCACAAACAGGACAAGCACTTTTTGAAGAGAATAATTGAGGACTTGCTTTTTTATCTTTGGCGTCAAGAACCATCACAGAACCATCTGTTTGTTTGAGTGCTTGCTCAAGGTCTTCGCCAAGGCGAGAAGTGTTTTTTTTAGTAATAGTAAGACGATCAACAACTGCTTGAATGTCATGTTTTTTGTAACGATCTAAAGACAATTTTTCATCGGTTCGTTGAATAGTGCCATTAACGCGCATTCGAGAGAATCCTTCTTTGTTAAGATCTTTTGCGAGTTGTTCATACGTTCCTTTTTTTTGACTTATTAAAGGCGCAAGAATAATAACATCTTGACCTTCAAAAGAGTTAAGAATTATGTTAGAAATTTCTTGGGCGCTTTGCGACTTTATAACTTGGCCATGCAAGGGGCAATGAGCAAGCCCAATACGGGCAAATAATAAACGAAGATAATCATAAATTTCAGTAACTGTTCCCACTGTAGAACGAGGGTTTTTAGAGGTTGTCTTTTGTTCAATAGAAATTGCAGGAGAAAGACCTTCAATACTATCAACATCAGGCTTGTTCATAAGCCCTAAAAATTGTCTTGCGTAAGCGCTAAGGCTTTCTACATAACGTCGTTGACCTTCAGCATACAAGGTATCAAAAGCAAGCGTAGACTTACCACTACCTGAAAGGCCGGTAATGACAGTAAGTTTATCGCGAGGAATCCTAACAGTTACGTTCTTAAGATTATGCTCACGAGCTCCAGAGATGATTATATCTTTATTCATAACATTCACAGAATGCAGGTAAACAGTGGTCGGCGATCAGCAAAAAATAAAATCAGCGAACAATAATCTAAACCTACATTCATTCTCTTTGCGTTGGTTGTGGGGAATAAAAGTTAAAATAGGACCTAATTTATAAATAATTTGCTTGGTTGACCAGTGATAACAAGAGAAATAAGTCGAAAACTTTTCGAGAGTTTTTACAATATCCTTATTAAGAAAACAGCAAATAATAAAGACATGAAAATTTGTGAATTATCAGCAGAAAATAAGCCTCGAGAACGACTAGTTCAGTTTGGCGTGCAAGCCTTAAGCGATGCTGAATTGTTGGCCTTGATTTTAAGTTCTGGAACTCGCAAGGAAAATGTGTTGGTGCTTGCTCAACGAATTTTATCAACAATGAGTATTTGCACGCTACGACAATCAAGTGTAGAGGAACTTATGAAATTTTCAGGAATTGGTATTGCTAAAGCTTGTCAATTATTAGCTTTGGGAGAGTTAAAACACAGAACAAAAAAAATAATTTCCAAATTAAAGATTATTGGACCTAAAGAAGTTGCAGAGTTTTGTCAAGAATTTATAGGCGATGCTAAACAAGAAATATTTATGGTATTGCATTTAAACACGCAAAATGAAATAATAAGTAAAAAAGAAGTAAGTAAAGGAATATTAAATAGTGCTGTTATTCACCCTCGTGAGGTGTTTAGTCAAGCAATACGAGAAGGAGCGCACAGCATTATTGTTTGTCACAACCATCCTTCTGGACATTGCGAGCCTTCATCTGAAGATATTGATGCGACAAAGAAGCTTATAAAAGCCGGAGACATTGTTGGGATTAAAGTTTTAGATCATGTTATTATTGGGAAAGGTAAGAAGAACCAATGGTGGAGCTACAAGGAGAAAAGTTAAGTTACTTAAAAGTGAAAAAATACATTTAAAGAAAAAGTTTATATAAGTCAAAATATACTTTAAAAGTATGAAGCACAATATTATAAAAAAAGATGATATTTTTAAAAAACAAGAATTTCAAAAAGAAACAGACTTAACTAACCTTTTTAATAAAAATTATAAAAATATTATTTCTAAAAAGTCATTATTTATTCAATTAGAGAAACAATTTAAAGCAAAAAAATTTAAAAATTTTAAGCATTCTATAGGGGATGGTTTTTTATTAGTTTGGGATAATCCAACAACACCTTCCCTTTATATTACTGAAATTGAATTAGAAAAACACGATATGAATAGACACATACTTCCTCAAATTGGAGATTTTATTTCTTTTATTCAAAGCTCAACTATTGAAGAATTAAATAATGTTAGAAATTATTTGTATCAAGAAATAAAAAAGAATAAAGAACTTTTTAAAAGATTACAACAAGAATCAAATAAAGAAGTATATGAATTATTAGATAATGCTATGGAAGATTTACAAATTTTATTAGTTATAGATAGAATGTCTCCAGAATTAAGCATTGGTTTATCTCAAATAGAAAAAGCAATAAATGTCAAAATTAGAAAAATTGAAGTTTCTTTATTTTTAAAAGAAAAAGAAGAGGTTATATTATACAGCGATAGTGAAATCACTGAAGAAGATGTAAAAACTTCAAAAGAAAAAATTGAATTAGAAGAATATACTTTAGATTATCATACTGAAAATAAACCTGAAAAAATAAAAGAAATAATACATGAATTTTTAAAACATATTAGAACAAAAAGTATAAAAGTTTCTCCTATGAAACATTATATAGGATTTTTTAAAAATAATAATATGATCTTTTCTTGTGTTGTAAGAAGAAATAATGTAATTTTTTATTCAAAAGCAAAAATTAATGAGTTTAAAGTAAAAGAGTATAATTTAACATTTAGAGATGTAAAAAACATAGGCCATTATACAAATCATTTACCAACTGAAATAATTTTAAACGAATTAGAACAAATAGATGATCTAAAAAAGTATTTTGACAAGATATATAATAAATATTAAACAAAACACTTTTTAATTTATTCAGAGTTTTTAAAAAACTCCTGATAATACAATGCCATTGGCCAAATTTTCTTTTAAATGCTTTTGGATTTTTGTAAATGAATCAAAAAAAGTTAAGTGTATATTTCGTTGTAATTCTTTTTCGTAAGGGGTTAGTATTAGTTTTTTTTCTTTTCTTCCTATTATTGCTATGTCAATATCGCAATGTATGGTGTCTTCTCCACGACAATAACTGCCAAATAAAATAATTGTTGCTCCAGCATATGTTTTTTCTAATAATTCTATAAAACACATTATCAAGGATAAGGTATGAAAACGAGAAATCTTTATGAATAACACCTCCTTCAATAAAAGAAAGGGAGTGGTGTTGGAGTAGAACCACTACTCCAATAACTACTTCTTCAAAAAATTCCGAAAGGAGGAGGACAATAAAAAATGTTAAATTATTTTTTAGAAATAGTGGTTAAAAATCCACCTTCAATACTTATTGCTTTTGGCTGTATTGGTTGGATATTTGCAATTACTGGCTTTGGCTGGATGTTAGCATTAGGATCAGGACTACAAGTAGCTTGGTTAACGTTAAGATAACTATTTAATCCATGGATTCACCTCAATAGATTAAAATTTTTATTTTTTCTTTTATTTTTT
>JBKHAG010000031.1:0-4221 GCA_046543005.1 Candidatus Woesearchaeota archaeon
TCGTCTTGGTGAGATTGAGGAGCAGTTGGCTTTTGTTGAAGCAAAGAAAAAATTACAATCAATGAGGTGGTTGACCAGTGGTCAAAAAAAATAAATCAAAAAATAAAATGCAAAATATGCAAAAAATATTTTTTATTATAGGAATATTTTTCACATTATTACTATCTATGACAGTTTCTGTTATAGGCGATACAACAACACAAGAAAATGAATCTGTGCAATATAGTGATCAATATCAATCTGCGAAATCTCTTTATGATTCGCTTGTTAATGATACAAAAGAATTACAAGAACTAAATCTTTCAACTGTTCGTTATACTGATTTATTATTAATTGCAGAATCAGAATTAGAACGAGTTAAATCTCAAGAAGAAGCATATTATTTAGCAACGCCTGAAGAACAAGAATCGCTTTCATTACCTGAGTATGATGTGTTGTTTGATCGTTTAGAAGAAATTGCTACATTAAAACAGTTAGCTCTTCAAACAAGAGATGAATTCGTAGTTTTAAAAAATTTCTTACATGAAAATAATTATTTAGAGGATAATGCCACCTATGATGCATATGTTCAAGCAAACGATTCTTTTCATGCAGAACGTTATGAAGAAGCGATGGCTCATATCGAATCAGCACGAGAAAAAGCTTCAGAATATGATGCTTTAAACACTAAAGTTAAAGCATTGATGGCTGCAAGTTCTCGAAATATTAAATCTTTTTTACAGCGTAACTGGGAATTTGTTTTAGGTGGTTTAGTTGTGGCACTTATTTTATTCTTTATTTTGAAAAAAATAATTCGTAAAGCTTTAATTAAACGAAAACTTAAACAATTGCATCTTAGAAAAGAATCTATTCATGAACTTACAAAACAAATTCAAAAAGAATATTTTTCCACTGGAAAATTAAGTGAGTCTGCTTATCATATTCGTCTTAAAGTATATGGTGAGATGGTGCGAGATATTCGAAGACAGATTCCTTTACTTGAAGAAGAATTGGCTTTGCAAAAAAATTTTTTTCCAAAGAAGAAATCTAAAAAATCTCATAAAAAATCTAAAAAAGCTAAACATCACGAGGACTTTAAAAAATCTGAATCTGCTATTAAACAATCGCATCAGTTAGATCCTAGCCATCACAATAAATCTTCGTCTGAAGAAGAAAAATCAAAACATCTAAATACTTCTTCTTCTCATAACGAAGTACATAAAGACTCTTCTTCTGTGAAGAAAAAGAGATCTGATGAATCAACTAAAAAAAATTATCAAAAATATTCAAAAAATTAATCTTAGAGGTGTATTATGTCTAAACAAAAAATTAAAAAATCTTCAAAAACAAACCGTGCTAATACTCGTTTGGTAAAAGCAAAAAACAATAAGGCAAAGTCTACTAAACCAAAAAGTAGTTCAAAGAAAACTTCTACAACTAAAAAAAATTCTTCAGATAATGTTCAATTTTCATCTGCAATGAAATCTCATTCAAAAATTGTAAAAGGTTTACAAGATATTGATAAGTTTAGTATTTCAAAATTAAAAACAGGTATATCTGGTTTAGATGCTTTATTTGATGAAGGAATTCCTGAAGGGAGTGCTGTTATCGTTGAAGGTGGGCCTGGTAGTGGAAAGACCACGATGTGTCTTCAAATTCTTTATGAAATGGTAAAGTCTGGAAAAAAAGCTTTGTATATGAGTTTTGAGGAGCCAGAATTTAGATTATATGCTCACATGAATGATTTTAATTGGGATGTTAAAAAATACGTAGAAAAAGGTTTACTTCGAGTAGAACGTTTTAATGCCTTAGATATTGCGCGTAGTGTTGAAGCTTTACTTTCTGAAGCTAAAAATGAACTACTTATTGAAATTGAGCCAGTTCTTATTCCAAAAGATTTTAAACCAGATATTATTGTAGTAGATTCTTTGTCTTCTATTTCGTCTGCGTTTAGTGGAGAATCTTCAAGATTTCGAATTTATATGGAGCAACTTTTTAGATATTTGGAAAGTAATGATATTACGAGTTTTTTAATTCGAGAAACACCTACTCCTTCGCACTTAGGTAACGCAACTGATGCGAATTCAGGAGCAGTAAGTTTCCTTTCTGATGGTATCATTGTTGTATATAACGTACTCAACCCTGATCACAGTCGTACACGGGCTGTTGAAGTCTTAAAAATGCGGGGGGAAGATATTGATACTCGTATGGTTGAGGCTACAATTAAAAAAGGAAAAGGTGTTATTGTTTATCCTAAGAAATATTTAAAATCTGGTTGTCGTTTAACATAAACTTATTTTCATTTTTTGTTAAATGATTCTTTTTTTTTCTTTATTATTTTTTTAAAACTATTTTGGGTGAGTATTCATAATGAAAAGTAAAAGTCAACAAGTTTCTCAAAAAACATATACTGGACATTCATTAAAATCATTTAGCATTCATATAAAACATTTATTAGAACATAAATTATGGCTGCAAGTCCTTATTGGTTTATTTTTAGGAATACTTGTTGGTTTAATTTTAGGTCCTGAATCGTCCTTAGTATCTTCTGATTTGGCAAAAAAAATTACTCAATGGTTATCGTTTCCCGGATATTTGTTTCTTCGAGTTATTAAACTTGTTATTATTCCTCTTATATTTTCATCTATTATTGTAGGCTTGTTATCAAGCGGATCATCTTCATTTCTTAAAAAAATTGGTGTTCGTTTATTTCTTTATTTTATAATTACAACGACGATTGCAGTAAGTATCGGTTTTGCAATAAGTTACGCAATAGCGCCAGGAAGTTATACTGATAGCTCTTTATTTTCCATGGATGTTGATTCTTCTGATTTTCAAACTTTACCTTCAGATACTCATATAACTAAACAAATAATTAATGTAATTCCTGACAATCCAGTTCAAGCAATGGCGCAAGGAGATATGTTTGGGGTGGTGATAATGGCCATAATAGGCGGTATAGCTTTGCTTTTTGTGACTAAAAAACATTTTGAACCAACACTTGTTTTGCTTGAAACCGTTCAGCAAGTAAGTATGCGAATTGTTAAGTGGATAATGTATATTGTTCCGTTGGCTGTATTTGGTCTTATGGCTGAAGTGATGGCGCAGACTGGCTTTGAAGCTTTAAAAGGTTTAGGGATGTATGTGCTTACTGTTTTAGCAGGTTTACTTTGTTTGTTTGGTGTATATCTTCTTATTATATGGTTATTTTCAAACAAAACCGTTGGTTCTTTTTTACGAACTATTTTTCCTGCACAGCTTTTAGCATTCACGACATCAAGTTCTGCAGTTGTAATGCCTCTTTCTATGAAGATTGCCGAAGATAAATTAAAAATAAAACGAGCAATTTCTCAGTTTGTTATTCCTGTGGGTGCAACAATTAATATGGATGGAACAGCCCTTTATCAAGCAGTTGCTACTGTTTTTTTAGCACAACTTTTTGGTATACATATTGCTTTTTCAACATTAGTGCTTTTAGTATTTTTAACAGTTGGTGCATCAATAGGTGCTCCTGCAGTTCCTGGAGTTGGGATTTTGATACTCGCATCAATTCTTTCGACCGCAGGAATTCCTGCAGCTGGAATTGCAATAATTTTAGGTGTTGATAGAATACTTGATATGTTTAGAACATCTGTTAATGTTACTGGAGATTTAACTGCATGCACTTTTTTTGATAAAAATTTAAAAAAAGAGTTTGAAAAATAAATAAGTTTTATTTTTTTATCTTTATTTTTTTATATTTAGATTTCTTTTTATTAGTTTATGTATCAAGAAAAATTGGGTGTTGTATAGTTTGTAAGAATATTTGTTTTTAAGTGATTTTTCAATTTTTAACTTAACTATGGGGTTTGCGTCTTGTTTCTTTGTTTTTAGTAAGGGTTAGTGAGTCGCAGGCAAGAGCTTATTTTAATTCTTCTTTAGATATTTTAGAAAATTTTTCTGTTTTGAATTTATCTACTGATTCTTATCAATCATTTATTTCTTTGGCTAATAGTAGTTTTGCGAGTTTAGAGTATGGTTCTTTTGAAGATTTTTATTATTTAGTTAAAAAAGACTATTCTTTTGCTTTGGAAACTTTGTCTTTGTTTGATGAGCTTTCTTCTAAGTTAGATTGGGCTGATTATAATGGTTTGCAGGTTCCTGAAACTCGTCGTTTGTTTGCTTTGTCTGAGGTTGCTCTTGATAGGGGTGATTATTTGACTGCTGTTAGTCGTGCTCGTGATGCTCGTTTTAATTTTGCTT
>JBKHAG010000015.1:0-20846 GCA_046543005.1 Candidatus Woesearchaeota archaeon
AAAGTTGTTAAGAAGAAGGCTGTTAAGAAGAAGGCTTCTTCTAAGAACAAGTCTGTTAAGAAAAAATCTGTTTCTTCTAGGAAAAAATCTTCTTCTAAGAAAAAAACTGTTTCTTCTTCTAATAGGAAGGTTCCTAAGCGTTCTGTTAAGAAAAAAGTTGTTAAGAAGAAGGCTGTTAAGAAGAAGGCTTCTTCTAAGAACAAGTCTGCTAAAAAGAAGACTTCTAAAAAGAAAGTAGCTAAAAAAATAACACCTCCTAAAAAAAAGAAACGTCTTTTTAGAAAATAAGTTGTGTGTTTTTTTGAAATTTTTTGTGTTTTAAGTGGTGCTGGCGTTGCTGGCGCTGCTGGCGTAGATTGTATTAGCTAACTTGAAGACTTGGGACAAACCCTTAATTTTTGGCCTTGTTCAAAAAGGAGTCTTTATGTATACTGCCAATTACAACAAAAACAGTGATCTGGCTATGTGCTTATTTGTTTACTGCCTGCTCGTTATTTGTCCAAAGGCGATAATAATAATAAAAAAATAAAAATAATAATGCGCAATATACAAATTTACAGTAGTTTAAAAAAGGTCTAATTTTCACAAGATTTTTAAACAAGATGTGATTTAATTCTAACATGAGTAAACAAATTCAAATTGATGGAATGGACATTATTGAAAACGAAACCTGTCCGATGTGTGGTGCAAAAACATTAACACTTACTCAAGCACAGCGAGAAATACCTTTCTTTGGTGTGGTTGCTATTTTTTCCATGGATTGTGCAACTTGTCATTATCATAAGGCTGATTTAGAAGCGCTTGAAAAAAAAGAACCTTGCTCGTACGCTGTTGAGATAAATAGTGAAGAAGATCTATCTATTCGAATAATCAAATCCAGTTTTGCAACTATTAAAATTCCTCACGTAGGCAGTATTGAATCTGGTGAAGCTGCTAATGGTTACGTAACTAACGTTGAGGGTGTTCTTAACAGAATGAAAAAACAAGTCGAACATATTCGTGATTTTTCTGATGATTCTGCTGAACAAAAAAAAGCTAAAAATATTCTTAAAAAATTACAAAAAGTTCTTTGGGGTCAAGAAAAAGTAAAAATTACTCTGACTGATCCAACAGGAAACTCTGCAATTATTAGTGAAAAAGCAGTGTATAAAAAGAAAAAAAAATAATTTAATTTATTTGACTCAACAGTAGTAAAAAAAGAAACTTTTAAAAGTTATTTCATATTTTGCTTTTTGTATGGTTGATGCAACTAAAGAAAAATTATCTTTGTCGATGCAAGGTCAGTTAGAAAAAATCCTTTCTTTTTCAAAAGAACATGTCCTTTCACAAAAATCTATAGCTTATCATTCCTTCGCAGATGATATCGCCCAAGAGGTTTCTTTGCGTTTTTTTAAGGCGGCAACTAAAAGGAATTTTTCTTTTGATTCTGAATTGCACTTGTATAATTGGACTAAAAAAGTTACCTTTCAATCACTTATTGACTTACACCGTAAACAAACAAAAACAAAGGCTAAAAATATATCTTACGTTGGTGGTTTTACTGATTTAGAGTATTTAGATGTTCGTACTGAGAATTTATCGTCTTGCTTTGATTCAGATTTGTCTGATACAGCTTATAATACACTAACTAAATTTGTAGACGTTTTACCTACTCGTCAAAAAAAAGTTTTTTGGTGTGCATTAAATAATCCTGAGTATAAACCTAAAGATGTGCGAACTCAACTAGGCATTTCGCATTCTGCTATTAAAGATTCTTGTTATAAGTTACGACAATCAGCTATCAAGTTTAAATTTGCTAAACGATTATATGACTAATTTTACCATAGTCTTTTTTCTTAATTATTTTTAATTTGTGTTTTTTTGCTAATTTTCTTCCTTTTTTCCCAAATGTTTTTAAATTCATTTTATCTTCGCATTCAAATAAGACTATTTATGGTCTGCGTATTGGTGGTAGAATGCAAAATAACATTAAAGATAACTATTCATTTTTAGATATTCAAGACGAAATGCTCACATTTTGGCGAGCTCATAAACAAGAAATTGATGAATTAATTGCAGATAAAAACACAACAAATAAAGAGCGTTACTCATTTTTAGAAGGACCTCCGACTGCAAATGCTCCGCCAGGACTTCACCATGTTGAAATGCGAGTATTCAAAGACTTATTCACACGATTTAAAACACTTCAAGGATACAAAGTTTCCCGAAAAGGTGGTTGGGATTGTCACGGCTTACCTGTTGAAGTTCAAGTAGAAAAAAAATTAGGACTTAAGGATAAAAAAGCAGTGATTGATTACGGCGTTGACAAGTTTATTGCTCAATGTAAACAAGACGTGTTTTCATTTATTGACACGTGGTCTGAATCTACAGAAAAACTTGGCTTTTGGCTTGATTTAGATAATCCTTACAAAACACTAAACACAAACTTTATGGAAAGTGAATGGTGGGCCTTAAGTGAGATGTACAAAAAAGACCTACTTTACAAAGGACATAAAATAGTTCCTTATTGTGCTCGATGCGGAACACCGCTTTCAAGTCACGAAGTAGCTCAAGGTTATAAAGATGTTGAGGAACAATCAGTTATTATTACCTTCCCTGCAAAAGATCAAAATTTTTTCAAAGAAAAAGGTATTGTGCCAAAAGAAAAAACGGCTGATGGACAAGAAAAACCAGTTGTATTTTTAGCATGGACGACGACGCCTTGGACACTTCCGTCAAACCTTGCTTTGGCAGTGCATCCAGAAGTTGAATACGCATGTGTAGAAACCGATAATGAAATTTTTGTGTTAGCAAAAGACTTAGTTGAAACATATTTTCCTAAACATAAACCTCTTGGAACTCTTCTAGGTGAATTTTTAGTGGGTCAACTATACGAACCACTCTTTGATTATTTCAAAGAAACTGCAACAAATTCTTTTAGAATTATTCCTGCAGATTATGTAACAACTCAGGATGGAACAGGAATTGTTCACTTAGCTCCTGCTTATGGTGAAGAAGATAATGTTGTGTGTGTGCAACACAATATTGATTTTGTCAATCCTGTTGATGACGCAGGAGAATTCACTGCAGAAGTTAGTGATTATCAAGGACAATTTGTAAAAGATGCAGATAAACAAATCATACAAGATCTGGATGCAAGAGCAAGACTTTTCAAAGCATTACCTTACCTGCATTCTTATCCTTTTTGTTGGCGATGTAAAACACCGCTTATTTATTATGCGAAAGAAACATGGTTTATTAAAGTAAGTGCGGTAAAAGACAAACTTATCCAGCAAAATGAAACAATCAATTGGCATCCACAAACAATTAAACACGGACGTTTTGGAAACTGGTTAGAAGGCGCTCGTGATTGGGCTTTATCTAGAAATAAATTTTGGGGAACGCCACTACCAATATGGCTCTGTCAAGGGCAAAGCCCGACAGGAAACGGTGATCAGGGTTCAGAGCAGGTTGCAGCAGTCGGTGAGCAGTGTAGTTCACGGATTGGCAGTTCGCAGGGTTCGGTGAGTGGTTGTGGGCATCAAGAAGTTATTGGAAGTATTGAAGAACTTAAAGAAAAAACCGGCACTCTTGTTGATGATTTACACATTGCAAGTGTTGATCCATTGACTTTTGCTTGTCCAAAATGTGGCGGCGTGATGAAACGAACACCTGAAGTTATCGATTGTTGGTTTGATAGTGGAAGCGCACCATTTGCACAACTTCATTATCCTTTTGAAAACAAAGAATTATTTGATGAATTATACCCTTATGACTTTATTGCAGAAGCAATTGATCAAACAAGAGGCTGGTTTTATACCTTACTTGTTATTAACACTATTTTGTTTGACAAAGCCCCTTACAAAAATGTCGCTGTAGGCGGATTACTTTGTGATGATAATGGGGAAAAAATGAGTAAGTCTAAAGGTAATATTATTAAACCAAATGAAACCTTTGACAAATACGGTGTTGATGCAGTGCGGCTCGCGATGGCTTCGTACTCTTTAGGTAATAGTATTAAATTTGGAGAATCAATCTTTAAAGAACAAATCATTCCCTTCTTTTCAACACTGTATAACAGCGTAAAATATCTTGTTTCCTATACTCAACGATTTAACTTAACAGGAAAAGAAACGCGTAGTGCATCTCGACTTGAAGACGCTTGGATACTTTCTAAAAAGAATTCTTTAGTGGGCTTGGTAACTCAAAAATTAGAACATCATGAGTATAATAAAGCACTTGAAGAGATTATGTTTTTTGTACAAAATACTTTTTCAAAAACATACATTAAACTTATTCGAGAACGCTCTAATCAAAAAGACGAGGAGTTGGCTTTTGTATTTAGATCTGTTTTAGAAGATATTGTTGTTCTTTTAGCACCCTTTACTCCTTATATCAGCGAATACTTTTATCAACAGTTATTAAAAGAAGATGGTGACGCATGGAGTGTTCATGTGAGTTTGTGGCCTAAACAAAAAGAAACGAACCCTGAACTTGAAAAAGAATTTGATACTGCTCAACACATTATTCAAGGAATACTCGCTGCACGTGATCGTGCAAAAATAGGCGTGCGTTGGCCACTTTTAAGGGCTACTGTCGTTGGTGAAGTTTCTTCACTTCCTGACTCGCTCCTTGAACTCATTAAAACGCAAACCAATGTTTATGAAATTGTTTTTGCATGCGACTTTGATGTAAGGCTACAATTCAAAATTGATTATAAAAAATTAGGAACTGCATTTGGCACACAAACTGGTGACATCATCCCTTTACTCAAAAAAGAGTTTGATAGAGTAAGTCAAGATTTACAAACCAAGGATTCGACAACAGTTGGTGATTTTACCATCACTAAAGATTTTTTTACAATAACAAAAGAAGTACAAGAACCTTTTGTTATGGGTCAAAGTCCTGCAGGAGAAATATATCTTGATACGACGCAAACGCCTGAACTTCTTAGTGAGGGTTACGCTCGTGAAATAACTCGAAGGATTCAAGACTTGCGAAAAACTGCTGGTTTACAAAAAGAAGATACAATAACTTTACGATTCTTTACAGATGATGAGATTTTAAAAAACGCTTTTCAAACACATAAAGATTTTATTGTGCAAAAAGTTGGTGCGCAAACAGTTGAGTTTTCAAACAATCATTTTGACAATGTAAGTCAAGCAGTTGTAAAGAAAAAACCTTTTAGTGTTTCTTTAGAACAATTAACTTAATTGTTTTTCCTTTTATTTTTTTATTTTTAATTTTTTTATGTGCATTTTAATTGGTTATATTTTTTAATAATTCTTTGAGCATTTTGTATTAAAACTTGATAATGTAATTTTCTCGCGTATATTGAACTCATACGAGGTTCGTAAACCAAGTTGCCATTGTAACGACCTAATCGTTCATGCGCGGGTAAGCCCATATTAATATCAGAATTGTCCAAGTATTCTTTGTTTTGGAGTTGGTTATTTGTTGGGTTAAGAAATAAATGAATTAATTCTTCAAGCTCTTGAGGCTCTCCTTTAATGATTATTTGTTGCTTGTGAGGGTTTGGTATAATGTCGAGTTTTGTTTTATTATTTTTTGTTTTCATTTTTTATCTCTATATATTTTATTGTAGGTGTTTATCATACTGTACACGTTTGGTTTTATATCCTTTTGAAAAAATATTTTTTTATGTTTATCGCAACTTGCTTGAGTTTGAAAAATGATATGATCGCCCCAAAAATAAATTTTTTGATGATTATGTTCCTTGTTTGAAATGCTTTCTCCAGGGATACATGTTTTTATTGTCTTGCCTGCAGAATCGATATATAATGAGATTAGTTTACAAAGATTTTCACTCTTGCCAAAAACAATTATTTGATATTTATTTTCTTGTTCTTTAACATGAAATGGACTTTCTTTTTTAATAGTTTCAAAATCTAGATCATCAATAGATCTCATTGTTTTTCTCCGCGTATTTTTTTAAAACAAGTTCTGTAATTGTGATAATATAATTATTAAAATAAAATTTTCTTAAACTTTTATCTGAACCTGCAAGTTGATACACGCATGTTCTATTTGAAAACTCAACAGTATCATACATTCCTTGAAATCGTTTTGTTTTGTTTAATTTAGCGATGCGTTCTATTTCTTCATTAGTTGTTTTTGATTTAATGCTATAAGTCCAAATAAGTTGTACTAATGGTTTAATATATTTAGAATCGCCTTTGTATGTGATAGTTTGATTTTTTTTAGAAATGTGCATGGATACTTCTTGGTTTGGTAGAAGGTTTTTTAAGTATGTAAATTCATTAACCATGTTAATAGGGGTGTTGCAAAGTATATAGAATTTTCCCTTGTAAACAGAATAATTTATAAAGAGATTCCTGCTCCTTGGCGTTTGTAGTGATGAAGTCATCATTATGTTTTCTTGCGGGGATGCCAGAGTGGACAAATGGGACAGGTTTAGGCCCTGTTGGTTTAGTACCTACGTGGGTTCGAATCCTACTTCCCGCATATTTTTTCTCTTCTTATTTTTTTTCGTTGTTGTTATTTAGGATTCGAACGTGCTGTCGAAATGGGATTTTTTGGCAACTAAACTTTTCCTGGTTTCTGTTTGCTGGTTTTTGTTTTGGAGCCTACTTCCCGCATATTTTTCTGTTTGTGATGTTTGGCGAGTGGATGCTGTTTAGGCCAGGCAGTCTGTTTTTTTTCTTTTTGTTGTGTATTTAACTTTTTTTATGGCTAAGCTTTGGCGATGTCGTTTGTTTTGCCTAGTCGCACTGGCATTTGAATGGGCTGTCCAAACTGGTTGTTTTGTTTAGTTATGTTTTGATCTTTCTTACAAAATAACTCTTCGTATTTTTGATATTTTTTATCATTTTCACATTTTTTGACAAAAAATGCGCTTTTTTTTCTTGTTTTTGCAATTTTTGTCGATTTTGTATAATTTATCGCAGTTTACAAACCTTCTCAAAAGCTCTTTTACTTGCTTTTGGGAGATTCTTTAAAAGAAGCTTTTTGTCATCCTTATATAATGGTGACACGCTGAAAAGCCCATATTTGGACTCTACAAGCTCTGTGATTGTTTTTTAGGTCTTAGGGGTGGTGCGCATAATCGCTATTTTGGGAAAACTTTATAAAGCAAACTTTGATATCTCATGGATACGTATAGCTTATTGAAGTTTAAGCATATGAGGGCTTAAAGAAACACACACATCAATGATGTGCGGTGGTTTTTATGCAAACTTTGTATGCTTGGGTGAAAATCTGAGCAACGTAAAAAAATAAAAACAAAAAAATCCTGTGTTCAAAACACATGGAGGTGTTTTAAGTGAACGTAAAAAATAATGTAAAAAAAATGTTTGCTGTTGCAGCAAGTGCAGCACTTGTTGGAACAACATTAGTAGGAGCAATGGCATCAGACCTAAGCGACTACCCAGCACAATTTATTGAAGATGGTATTCTCAACGGCGCAATCGTTGTTGGTGAAAACGCAGCAGCTCAAGATATAATGGGATCCATTGATATCGCAGCTAGTCTTCAAGCAGAAGCAGTTACACCTGCAGGATCTGACGCAGCTGAAACAATCAGTGTAAGCGGTGAAGCAGTTGAATTTGAAGATCTTCATTTAGGAGATAATTTAACAGATGCAGAAACAACCTTAGACAATGATGATTTACCTTCTATTTTAGCAGATGGTGAATTAAAAGATGTTGAAAGTTCTGAAGTTGACTATGATCAGGAATTAGCTCTTGGTGAAACTGGATTTATCGAATTTAATAATTTTGATGAAGATTACTATGTAGATTCAGCAATGGGTGAAGATCAAGTACCAACATTTTATGCTTATCTAAATGAAACTGTCTATACTTTAACAGTTGATTTTGATGGTGATATTGATGTTGCTCCTGAAGGCGATGAAAGTTTTACTGAAACAATTACCATTGCAGGAACAGATTTCACCTTTAAACCAGACATGGATTCTGGAGACGAGGAATTAATTTTCTATAAGTCTGATGAAAGTGTTGTAGCTGGTGTTGGAGAAGTTGTAACTGTTGATGGACATGATGTTGAAGTTATTGGTGCAAACACCGATACTAGTGAAGCAACTATTAAAGTTGACGGAGTAGCTCATCAAGTTGCTGTTGGAGATACTGTAGGGGATTTCTACATTAACGAAGTCTTTATGCAAAACATACCTGTTGAAGCAGCTCAAGTTGAAATCTTTGTTGGTAGCGATGAAGTAGAAATCAGCGTTGATTCAGAAGATGAAATTAAAGTTAACGGTGAAGACTTAGATGGTTACTATGCAAAAGCATTTACTGCAGATGGTGATTTGGATAAATTAGATAAAATTGAATTTTATCTAAACCCTACTGAGTTAGATCTTGATTCTTCAGATTATGATGGAGATGATGTTGAATATATGGAAATTGGGGAAGAATTAGTAGACCCTCTTTTTGAAACATTCAAATTATCTTTTGAAGGAATGCTTCCTGACGCTAAGGAATCTGCAGATTACATGAAACTATCTCGAAGTGGATCTGACATGAACTTTGAATTCGTTAATGAAAACGGAGAAGAAGCTGCATGGACTGTTTTTGAAGATAATGGTAGTCACGTAGTTTTAAATGAAGACTTTACAACTTCAGAAACTGATCTTGAGAAAGACAACATTTTTATCTTAGAAAAAAATGAATTATCTCAAGTTTTTGAAGTACAAAGTGTAGATGATGGAAATGTTTCTGCAGATTTAGAAGTAGAAATTGAAAACATTGCAACTGGTGAATCAAAAATATACGAAGACGGTGATGAAATTGGTGACTTTAACGTATTTGTAACAACAGGAACTACCAATACTTCAGATGAATATTTCGATCTTTCAGCAACACCTGAAAGTTCAGTTTTAACATTGAATGGTGTTCGAGCAACATTTGATCATGAGCCCGCAACTAATGCTACATCTTATGATGAGTATGGAACTGTAGACATTACTGAAACAGAAATGGATGAGTTAGATGACTTAACCAATACTGCTGTAGGTGATAACATCACACTGACTGTAACTTTAGATAATGATGACGATCTTCAGTTCAGTACAGATTTTGATGGAGCTAACCATATTACGGATGAAAACGATAACGGTTACGCAGTAACAAAAATCGGTTCATACATCATGACTGATGAAGACGACCATGAAACATTTGAAATGTGGATTCCATCTGAAGAAGTAGATTACAAACTCTTCTTATCTGAAATGGATTCATCTAGTGTTGTTTCATCAAGTGCTGACGCATACGTTGTAAACCCAGTTAGTTTAGGATTAGCTGTTACTGACGCAGACGCTGTTTTAGGAAGTGAACCATACATCGTTGTTGGTGGACCTGCAATTAACAGCGTAGCTGCTGAATTAATGGGCAACCCTACACAAGACCAAATCACAGAAACCTTCTCCGAAGGAAAAGCTATGATTAAATGGTACGACGAACACAGTGCAATGCTTGTAGCTGGTTACAGTGCTCAAGACACATTAGGTGCAGCTTATGTTGTATCTGATTACAGCAACTA
This sequence comes from Candidatus Woesearchaeota archaeon, assembly GCA_046543005.1. Classification (GTDB taxonomy): domain Archaea; phylum Nanobdellota; class Nanobdellia; order Woesearchaeales; family SKGA01; genus SKGA01. Next base: position 9,520 of record JBKHAG010000015.1, read on the forward strand.
CGATCTCTCTGGAGAAGAAGTAGAAGTTGTAGTTACAAGTCTTGACGACATCAGTGTAGTATCTGAATAAGTCTAGAACTTTTGTTGAAACGAAAGTTTCAACGCTTTTCTTTTTATTTTCTTTTTTTATTTCTAATTCTAACAAAACTTAATTCTAAACAGTTTTATTTTTATCCAACACTGGACTTTTAAGCATAGAGTATATAAATAATTGAATATTAATTTTATTTATCAAAGAAAATAAGCTTGTAGTTTTTCAAGACGCAAAGATTAGACGAATTTGGCATGGTGAAGAATGGTACTTCTCTGTTGTTGACGTGGTTGCAGTTTTGACTGAAAGTCCGACACCTAGGCAATATTGGGGAAAAGTAAAAACTCGTGAATTTGAAGCTTTTGAGTTGTCCCCAATTTGGGTACAACTGAAATTACCTTCTTCAGATGGAAAATTATATTTAACTGATTGTGCAAATACAAAAATCCTTGTTTAGAATTATTCAATCTATCCCTTCTAAGAAAGCTGAACCTTTCAAACAATGGCTTGCTCAAGTTGGCTATGAACGAATTGAAGAAATTGAAAATCCTGAGTTAGGTCAGGACAGAATAAAAGAATACTATGAACTCAAAGGATATTCCAAAGAATGGGTTGATAAAAGGCTACGAGGCATTGCTGTTCGACAAGAGCTTACTGATGAGTGGAAAAATAAAAACATAACTACTGCAAAAGAATTTTCTATCTTAACAAATGAAATCAGTAAAGCTACTTTTGGCAAAACGGTGAATGAATACAAAGAATTCAAACAACTTCAAAAAAAGAATCAAAATTTACGTGATCACATGACTGATTGGGAGCTAATTCTTACGATGGTTGGAGAAAAAGCAACAACTGATTGATATACCTAAAGAGACAAATTCTCAAGGTTTTGATGGGTGTAAAGATTCTGCAACCAAAGGTGGGAATATAGCAAAACGAACAAGGGAAGATTTAGAAAAAAATATTGGAAAAAACATTGTTTCTAAAGATAATTTTTTACCTAAAAAAACTAAGAAAAAAGGATTAAATTAATTATTCTTGTAAATATTTCTTCGATGTCCAATTTCAAGAACTAAGATGATGAGTTTTTTTGATTGAATATCTAAAATAATTCTGTATTTTCCAACACGTAATCTAAAATAAGGACATCCAACAAGCTTTTTAACATGAGGAAATGGTCTAATTCTGCAACGCTCAATTGAAGCTATGATTCTTTTTTTATCTTTAAGAGGGATTTTTTTGAGGAATTTTTTAGTTTCTGCAACAAATTCTATTTCAAACATTTTTTTCCTTTAGTTGATGTTAAGTTCTTTTTTTATTTCAGCAAGACTTATTGTTTTACCTGCTTTTACATCAGCTTCTGCTTTTTTGATATTTGCAAGAGTTTCTTTAGAAAGTTCCATTGAATCTTCTAAAGCATCCCAAATTACTTCTTCATAACTTTCTTTAGTATAGAGCTTTCGCTGTTTGAGTTCTTCAAGAAGTTCTTTACTGATTTGAATAGTTGTATTAACCATAGAAGGTATATAATTGGCTATATTATTTAAATCTGTTGATTTTTGGGCGTTTGTCATTTTGTATTTCATGCAGCAGTTTGAGCTTTATATCTTTTTAGCGGGTTTTTTCGCAAGATTTACATATTTTTTTGAGGAGATTAGTTATTTAACGTAGTCTTTTATACTTGCATAATGCCAAAAAGTTTAAATAACATTAAATAATGTTAAATAACTATGGTATTAAAAACATTTAACGTGGATGAGGCGATTTATTCGAAATTTTCAACATTTTGTAAGAATAATGGTTTGAGTATGAGTAAACAAATAACTTTATTTATGAAATTTCAAATGGAAGAAGAACCTAAAGTAAGGGAGAGTTATGAAGAACAACTAATTCGTCTTCAAAAAGGTAATTTCTTAAAAGTAAAAAATTTTGAGAAACGATATAAATTGTAATGTGAATGGCGTATACTGTTGAAATATCTGAAGGACTTGATAAAAAATTTTTAAAATTAAGGAAGAAAAATCCCCAACAACTCAGAATTATTTTCAAAAAGATATATCAAATTAAACACACTCCTTATCATTTTAAACCTTTGAGAGGTTCTTTAAAGAATGTTTGGCGTGTTCACATTGACAAACACTTTGTATTAACTTATACAATTCTTGAATCTAGTAAAACTATTCGTTTCTTAGATTTTGCTCATCATGATGTTGTTTACGAATAAATGTAACTTTTTTAAACTCACTTCTATCTCTTCTACCTTATGGCACTTTATCTTATTGGAATTGGACTTTATGATGAAAAAGACATTACTCTGCGTGGTTTAGAAGCAGTAAAAGCAGCAGATGTGGTGTATGTTGAACATTATACCTCTATACTTAACTGCTCTCAAGAAGACTTAGAAGCTTTTTATGGTCGAGAAGTCCATATGGCTTCACGAAATCTTGTTGAACAAGAAGCAGACGAAAAACTAATCGCGACAGCAAAAGATAAAGACGTTGCACTCTTAATAGTGGGCGATGTATTTGGCGCAACAACCCACACCGACCTTGTTTTGCGAGCAAAAAAAGCAGGCGTACAAACAAAAGTCATCTATAACGCTTCAGTAATGAGCGCCATAGGCGCAACAGGCCTTGAATTATACAAGTTTTCAAAAACAACAAGTATTGTGTTCCCTGATAATAATTGGCTTCCAGACACACCCTATAACGTTATTTTTCAAAACCAAGAACAAGGACTTCATACCTTATGTCTTTTAGATATTAAAGTCGCAGAAGCAAGCGCGCAAGAAATTCGGGAATCTGCAATCAGCGGTCGGCAGGCAAAAACTTCTCCTCCTCGGTACATGACTATTGCTCAAGCACTTGACGTGCTCTTGCGTTTAGAAGAAAAACACCAAAAAGGACTTATCACTAAAGACACTTTAGCAGTTGGCGTTGCACGTTTAGGTCATCCTGATGAACTTATTGTTGCTGGAACAATTGCACAACTTCAAGAAACTGACTTTGGCGGCCCTCTTCATTCACTAATTATCCCAGGAAAACTTCACGTAGTAGAACAAGAAGCTCTTGATATGTTTAAGAATTAGTGTTGGTTGCTAGTTGATTTTAGGAGTCCGTGTTCGGGTTTTTGTATTTGGGTGTTAGTATTTATGTCGTTGTTCTTATTTTATTGCGAAAGTTTGCCAGAGATTCCCTTGCTGGATTTCGCGAAATACGTGCTGCATGTGCTGAAAAATTTACAATTTTTGGCACACAGCAACAAACAGTGTTTGTTCACTGTGAATCGCACGCATTTTTAAGGTTATTTCAAGGCAAAAAAATAGTGTTGTTCTTCATAAAACCTAAACATTTATTAACTGTTTTATGTTTGAAAAAGCATATGACGTGATATTAGTGGGACTTGGCAATATAGTAATATTTGTGGCAGTTTTTGTTGGTGTTTTCACATCAATTTATTTCTTACTTACCTTTTTAGAAATTAAGAAAAAAAACCAATTATTTTTGGGAGAATCAAAACGATGCCCTTGTGTTACTATTTGTGTTCCTTGTTATAATGAAGAAAAAACCGTTATTAAAACACTTCGTTCATTATGTAATCTAAAATATAACAAAAAACAATTAGAAATAATAGTTGTAGATGATGGAAGTAAAGATAAAACATATGTTAAAGCAAAAGCTTTTGCAAAAGCAAATCCTTCTTATGATATAAAAGTTTTCAAAAAGAAAAATGGCGGGAAATATACTGCTTTAAATTTTGCATTAAAAAAATCTCGAGGAAAATTCTTCGGAGCCCTTGATGCAGATTCTTTTGTTGAAGAAAAAGCACTTCTTAGAATTATGAAACTTTTTGAAAACAAAGATATAACTGCAGTCACACCATCTATGAAAATTTTTAAACCTCGAGGACTTCTTCAAAGAGTACAACAAGTAGAATACTTATTCGGGATCTTTTTGCGAAAAGTATTTGCTGGACTTGGAGCAATACATGTAACGCCAGGACCATTTAGCATTTACAGAAAATCCTTTTTTGATAAATATGGTGGTTTTACAAAAGCATTCCATACAGAGGATATTGAGATGGCGCTTCGTGCACAATCACATCATAAAGTAATAGATAATGCTATAGATGCCTACGTATATACTGTAGGTCCAAACACGTGGAAAGGACTTTGGAAGCAACGAATTCGTTGGTATGTGGGTTTTATTAAAAATATTATGATAAAACCTCATCTACTCTCTAAAAAACACGGTAATCTTGGTCTTATTATGATACCTTCTTCATTTATTTCTGTTTTTATAGCATCATTTATTTTATTTTATACCTCTATAACTTTTATAACAAACGGTACTCGATCTCTAATTAATTGGGCAGCAATAAATTTTAGTTTTTTTAACTTCACATTTGTTCCTGATCCCTTTTTTATCAACACGTCAACAGCTGCTATTTTAGGAGGAATTTCATTATTATTTGGTCTTGTGATGATTTTAATCGCACAACAAATTTCTGGAGAAAAACTCCGTCATTTAGTGTGGTCATATATTTTGTTTATATTAACTTATTGGATATTTTACGCCTTATGGTGGATAGTATCTTTTTTACACGTCATATTTACTAAAAAAGATTTAGGATGGGGTCATAAATCAGAATACAAAAACGAATCAAAATATTCAACTTTTGAAAAAGAAAAAGTAAAAACTTAAAAACTTAAAAACATACTTATGTAAAACTCTAAGGTGATTATCATGCAAAGAAAAAAATTTTCATATAAAAAAACAACGATTGTGCTTATACTTACAATTTTTATTTTTGCTTTAGGTATTTTTTTAGGAAATACTATAAATGATCAAAAAGTAAACACAATTGTTTCACTAACAAATGATTTGCAGTTTAAAACATTGGAAGTAGAAGTAGAATATGACATTTTAGAGGAAAATCTTTGCGACCAAGTTGATGTTTTATCCTTAACTAAAGATTTATATGAACTCGCCGATAGAGTAGAATTTATGGAACAAGTTTTAGGACTTAATGATCCTAAAATTAAAGAAGCAAAAAGATATTATTTTACTTTAGAAGCAAAACATTGGTTACTTGCAAAAAAGAAGCAAGACATTTGTTTTAAAAGTATTCCTGAAAACGTAAGTTCTTCTATCATTCTTTATTTTTATGCAAATGATGGTTCCTGTACTGGTTGTAATCAACAAGGAACAGTATTAAGTTACATGCACCAAAAACATCCGGGAATGAAAATTTATTCTTTTGATGCAACGTATGATACTTCGGTTGTGGCTATTTTGAAAAAAATTTATGGTGTTGAATCAGTACCTCATTTAGTAATAAACGATGAATCCTATGAAGGATTTTATTCATCCGATGCCTTAGAATATATACTTTCAAAACAATACGAACAAAAAAATATAAGTACTAACCTAACTACTAACATAACTAGTTCGTTTGGCGAATCATTTACAAATAAGACTTCTACAAATACAACTCTAATAAATAGTACGTCTACACCAAATACATCGATGTAATCTATCTAGCGACGAAAGGTATTAATATGAATTCAAAAAAAAACTTTACAGCCAACAATGGTAAAAAACTTTCCGTAATTATTCCAACATATAATGAATCCGAAGTTATTGTAAAAACAATTCGTTCTTTAGTATCTGTTATTGAACCAGTAATCGAGTATGAAATTTTAGTCATGGATGATAATTCTCCTGATAAAACATGGCACATAGTAAATAAAACATTTCCTCAAAAAAACATTACTGCAATACGTCGTTTACATGATAGAGGATTAGCACCTGCTGTTTTAGAAGGTTATAATCGTGCAACAGGAGATTATTTATTAGTAATTGATGCAGACGGTCAACACGACGAAAAAATAATCCCTCAAATGCTAAAAAAAATTACCTCTGCAGATATTGTCGCTGCAACACGATATACAAAAGGTGGCGGGGTTAAAGGTTGGTCAAAAAAAAGGATTTTTATGAGTAAGTTTGCAGCACTACTTGCAAAACCCTTCATTGCACAAAAAGTAACCGATCCTATGTCTGGCTTTTATATGATTACAAAAGAATTATACGCTCAAAAAAAGCACAAACTTTCTGCAAAAGGATATAAAATATTTTTAGACATCCTTTGTGCAAGTCCCAAAGCTAAAGTTTTAGAAGTTCCTTATTATTTTAAAACAAGAAAACTAGGAGAAAGTAAATTAGGATTTAACGTGTTAATTCAATATGGATTGTTTTTAGTAAAACAATTTTTTAAATCACCCTTTTTTAAATTCTGCGTAGTGGGTACGACAGGTGTCATAATAAATACTTTTTTTTTATGGTTTCTTACTGAGTATGTAGGTTTATTTTATTTACTTTCTTCAGCAATTGCAATAGAACTTTCTATTCTTTCAAATTTTACTTTGAATAATTTTTGGACATGGAAACATCGGAAAGGAAAATATTTTCCTCGTTTATGCAAATTTAATCTTGTTTCAATATTTGCTTTATTTATCAACATGTCTGTATTATATATATTAGTTGAGTTTTTTGGAATGTGGTATATCTTGGCAAACTTTGTAGGGATTGCTTGTGCATTAATCATTAATTTTATAGGAAATGATAGGTGGACCTTTAATGAAAAATAATTCTTCTCAAAAATTGTTGTGCCAAGTATGGCTTGCAAAGAATTGGATTTATGTTCTTCTTGTTATTATGGGTGTTTTTTATTTATTTTTAGCTTCACAACAATCCCTTTTACTTTGGGATGAACCAGTATATTTAAGCAACGCACAAAGTCATTTAACAACAACACATTTTACAGAAGACTTTCGCTTTCCAGGATTAGAATATGTTCTTGTAGGAGCATTTGCCTTATTTGGATCGTCTATATTTACAGCACAAATAGTCATGATAGTTTTTTCTTTATTGGGAATTTTTGCATTTTATCTACTTGCCAAAGAATTATTTGCACAAACAAAAAATTCAACCCTATTTCAACTCATAGCAACACTTTCATTTGCCATAATTCCTCCGATGATATTTTGGAGTTTTCGAATATATACAGATATACCTTCAGTTACTTGTATGTTGTTTTCTATTTATTTTTTTATAAAATCAATTCCAGAAAAAAAAGCATCAAAAAAATTTATTTCCCCTTCATCTAAAAAAATATATTGCTTTATTGCTTTAGCAGGAATTTTTGCAAGTTTAAGTTTTTTACTTCGTTTTTCAACAATACTTTTTGTTATTCCAATAGGAATATATTTATTGTATAACAAACGCTTTAAACATCTTTTATTTTTTAGTGCTGGTGCTTTAGCAACTTTACTTCCTTGGTTACTATATAACACCATACAGTATTCTCATCCCTTGTGGGATTTACTCGCGCAGGGTGGCGCGGTAGCTTCTTATACTGCATGGCAGCCAATTTCTATACTTTTTAATTATCTTATAGCGATTCATTCTTTATTTTTGTTAGGACTTCCTTTAGCTTTTTACCAATTAAAATCTCAACCAAAAAAACAACAACTTCTCGTTTGGATCTTGGTTAGTGTTTTGGCTATAACAACTTTTTTTTATTTTAGTGTTGTTCAATTAAAACTATTGAGGTACTCCTTAATGTTTATACCTTTCACATTATTATTGAGTGTTTGGGGAATCTCGCGATTACAAATAGTTCCTTTTTTTAAACGAAAAAAATATTTTGTTTTTATTTTTTTAGGACTATGTTTTTTAATTCTTATTGCAGGTTCTTTTTCGCAAGTTATTACTTTACAAGAAAAGGCCTCTTATGAAAAAAAGAGTGCTTTATATCAAAGTATACATTACGCTGAAGAAAACATTCCCCAAGGAGAAATGATTCTTTCAAATAATTGGGTATGGTTTGGTTATTATGGGAATCATCAAGTGATGAGTTTATGGGATACAAATATTACCAATCTTATTACTGTTTCTAACGCTTCTACTGTTATTTATTTTTCTAAAATAGGAGTGTATTATAACCAATCAATACTAGATTCTTCTCCAATTTTATGTCCTAAAGTTAAATTTAAAGATTCTAAAAATATTTCTGCTGTGATTTATGAAGTTTGTTAAACACATTTTAATTTTTTTAGATTACACACGAAAGCTTTAAAAAGCCTATTTTCTTCTTTATGACCATGAACTCTAAAAAAGGAATGTCTCCTCTTATTGCAACGGTGCTTTTGATTGCTTTTGCTGTTGCTATTGGCGCGATGATTATGAATTGGACTTCAAATGTTTCCGTTGAAAATGACGTAAATTATTGTGAAGATGTTTCTTTAGTAGCTACAGAGTCTGCGTGTATGTCTAGAAATAAAATGCAACTTAGTTTGAAAAATAATGGCCAAAAAGAGATTGCTGGCGTAGTAGTTTCTGTTGATGTAGAATCGGGTTCTTTTGATTTTACTGTAAAAGATTCTGATATGATTATTCGCGAGTCTTTGCAAACATCTCTTCCTTTTTCATACGCAGGAGGTTCTGTGCTTATAACCGTTTCTCCTTTTATACATGTTGAAGATGCCGATGAGGACATGGTTGTTTGTTCAGATGCTGGTTTTACTCAAACAAGTCTACCTTCTTGTTAATCGCTTTTATTTTTATTTCTTACATGTTAGTTGTATACCTTATTCTTATACGTTAGTTTTATAAACTTGTTTTAGCTATATGTTGGTATGATAAAAAGAATCCTTTTTTTAATGCTTTTAAGTGTCGTGCTACTGATTTGTCTACCTGCAAATCTAGCTATTGATACGACAACGTATGCATCTGGTTGGAATGAATTTATTTCTACTGTTTCTTCTCAAGGAGAAACGTTTGAAGTCTATGGTCAAAACGACCTAGTGACCTCAAGTTCAGATACTATTGACGGAACACTATCTTTTTATCATAATAACCAATCTACTCTTGTTCACTTTGATGACTGCGCAACTAAAGGCTCTTTTGAATTTTGTTTTTTAAACGCATCATTTTCTCATGAAAAAATAACTTCAGGAGAAGGAATTGGTATTTACCCTGCAGTGCAATATAGTATTAAAGGAACAGATTATTCTCCTTATGTACACCTGACTTTGACGTCACAAAAAAAACAATTAGCTCCTGGGCAAAAAGCAACTATTGCTTTACGTTTATTTAATAATCATACCTCTTCTTTAAAAAATATTATTTTAACTGTAGATATTCCTAATACGATACAACTTAAAAATTCAAAATTATTTACTTTGCTTTCTCAAAATGATGATGTACAAACATATGCACTAGAACTGCCTTCTATTCGTCCTCAAAAAGAACAAGTTTATTCCCTAGATCTTTATGCTCAAGAAGAATTAACCGAAGATATGGTTTTAGATATGGGTTCTGAAACAATTCAGGCATCTTTACTTGCCGATGTTGATACGTATAAAGACCTTTCTTTTCAAACAAACTTGGATTTGCCTGTTATTAATCCTTATACCATGATTTCTTGCACGCTTGCTTGTCCTCAAGAAACTATAATTGATGAAGAAATTTTTTGTAATTTTTCAATTCAAAAACAATCTGATAAAACTTATAAGTTAGAAAATGTACATATTAATTCAGAACTTTCTACGCAGACAATATCTTTAGATGAAGATTTTATTATTGATGACGAGTCCTATGTTTTACATTCCTTTCCATTAACATTTTCACAAACTAATTATGTTAACTCATCTGATGAGGTTAATGATTCGCAAGCTCAAGAGCTAAATTTAAAAGAAATTATTGTTTCTTTAAATTACACAACTCCTCTTAATGAATATACTTGTTTAGCTCAAGAAGAAATTCAACTTAAAAAAAAATCCTCAGTTATTGATGAATTACAAGAATCTGATGAAGAGAATCCTAACTTTGGAAAAGATGCAAAAGAAAAACAACGAACTCAAGAAGACAATGAAGAGGGTTTTTTTGAAAAACTTGTACGATTAATTAAATCAGTGTTTTGATTTTTTGTATTCATGTAACGGAGTTGTAGTATGAAAAAAATAAATATGTCTCAAGCCAAATCATCCACAAAAATAAAAACTATAGTCGCGCATATATCTTTTTTTATCAAAGGATTAATTATGGGTTTTTGTGATGTTGTTCCAGGAGTATCTGGAGGAACAATGGCACTTATTATGGGTATTTATGAGCGTTTTATTTGTGCAGTAAGAGGGCTTATGGCTTTTCCCAAAGCACTAATTCGTTATCTATTTTTATCTTTAATTACCTTAATAAAAAAAAGAAAACAGCAACTTAAACATACTGTTTTTTACGATGAGCTCAAAGTTTCTTTTGCAAAAATCGATGCGTGGTTTTTACTCTTATTACTTGGAGGTATAGCAACTGCTCTTTTAGTAGGTTCACGATTTATAGTACGAGCATTAGAACATTTTTTTATTCCAACAATGATGTTTTTTATAGGTTTGATTTTGGCATCAGGACACCACTTGTATCGACGTATAAAAAAACATACAATTCGTTGTTGGATCATTGGTATTATTTTTTTCCTACTAGGGCTAAGCTTAGTTTTTTTGCAACCACGAGCTCTTACTCTTACTGCGGGATGGTATGTTATTGTTGTAGGCTTTGTAGCTAGTGCTGCAATGATTCTTCCAGGAGTCTCAGGATCTTTTATGATGCTCGTATTTGGATTTTATGAGTTCTTTTTGTACGCGCTACACCACCCTTTTCAACATCTATCTATTATTGGTTTATTTTTGGCAGGCGTATTACTTGGTTTTACGCTAATTTCTCGATTTATAGTAAAACAACTCAACCAGCGACCCTCTCAGACATTATTTGCTCTTACCGGGTTGGTGTTTGGAGCAATAAGTGTTCCAATACGAAATGTTGTTGCACAACCAATTGTATGGACTGCCACGACGTGGTTAATTTCAATAGCTTTTTTTGTTTTAGGATTTGGCGCAGTACTTTTAATTGACTATATGGGTCAAAAAATTAAAGAGTAAGTTATTTGTCAATTTCTTAATGTCTTTGGCAATTGTTTAGGCTTTGTCCTAAAATGTTAAATAAATCGTACTACCTTCAAGTTTGACTTTGTAAGTCTGATTTTGCAAGATTTGCAAAAATCAAGAAATAATGCCAAACTTACAAATAAAATTATGCACTACGGCGTTGATGATACATCTTCAATAGTGTGCAAATAAGTTGTATTTGGCATAGAGCTATTGTTTTGGCCTTATTCAAAATACTGTACATTTGTATATTGCGCATTATTATTTTTTTTTATTTTTATTTTTATTATTATTATT
>JBKHAG010000016.1:0-20386 GCA_046543005.1 Candidatus Woesearchaeota archaeon
CCACATGGTGTACATTAGTATACTGCGCGTTTTTGTTATCGCCTTGGGTCGTATAAATTTTATTTTTGAATCGAGGATTATAAGTGCAAACTTTGCAGTTCTTCTTATTCGTTTCAAAAAATTCGCCGCAAGGCAGTATACTTAAATGTGTTTTTTGGGTCAAACCCTTCATTTTTTAATTTCTATTGCTTGACCTTTAACAACGGCTGTTGCAATTTTTTTTCGAGCTTTACTTAGAAGTCGTTGGAATGTTGGTTGAGAAATGGTCATTTCTTGTGCGCATGTTGTTTGATCAAAACATTCTACGTCTTTGAGCCGTAATGCTTCAAACTCAATAAGTTCGAGTGTTATTTTTTGTAGTTCTTTTGCTGGTATTCCTGCAGGTTTAAAATATGAAGAGTTGGGGTTACCCCTTACTCTTCTGTGTTTTTGTGGTCGGGGCATGGCGTTTACTCCTCTTGATTTTGTCTGCGTCCTCGACCAAATCCGCGTCCAGCTTTTTGTCCTCGACGCGGATACTCGTCTTGTCCTTGTCGCCGTTTAAATTCTCTTTGGTTTTGATCTTGAGCTGAGTTTTCTTGTGGCTGTTCTTCTTGGCATTTTCCTTGTCCACGGCCTGTTTTTGGACCTTTTCCTTGAGGTCCTGTTTTATCAAAATTTGGCATTTTTTCCTCCACTCTTTTGAGTAATGAATATATATTCATAATACTATATAAATCTTTCGATGAACCTGGTAAAAATAACTATTAAATCTGTATTGCCTTATTATTTCCAACCATATTCTTTTAAAGCAGAGTCTAAAATGCCTTCTATTTGTAAGCGAATATTTTTTCTAGAATCTTTAATGTATAATTTATCTATTTGAGGTAATGCAGTGTCTTTTGGGCATCCTGACTGATAAAGGTTGTCTAACCAATGATTTGCATATCTTTTATTTATCATAAGTTGAAAGTGAGGATCTTTTTCATGATCGTCAGCATCTCTATTTTTATTTCGTTCTTCTCTAAGAGCAATCATATCTTTAATAGTCCAGTCTTCTTTTCCAGAAACTGAAATGATGTGTGTTGGAGGATTTGCAAACGCAACTTTGTTTCCTTCTAACGATAAATAATCTCTTTGAGCAATCCCATCTTTAAGATAATCTTTATCAAATATTTGATAACATGCGGATTCTTCGCTGCGACTTCGCAGGATTATTTTTCCTGCTTTGCGAAAAAATTTACGAAATCGATTATATTCTTTTAATCTATCAAAGGCATACGCTTGAGCTTTTGTAGTTGGTGAAATTTCACTTTTTAATTGTGATGCGTAAAGTAGTGAACTACGAATATCCATGCCACTTCCTCTATAAGTTGGTTCTTCCATAACAAATACGTCTGCACTGTTTGGATTTATATGGCTAAAATTTTTTGCTTTTACTGCAGCGGCGATGTTTCCTCTTCGTAATTCCGATCGAAAATAATCTCTGAGGTTTGGTGCAGGATAAAAATTTTCGGCGTCTTTAAGACTTGTAAACTTGCTATATAGTTTTTGGAATTGTTCTGTGTGAAAAAAAGCGTCAACTTCATTTCCTCGTAAGTCTTTGACACGAAGACCTTGTTGTTTTAAAAATTGAATTGCGTCACCAACTTGCGTGCTTGTCCCACTATAATCAGGACCACAAATAACGATGTCTAATATTGATTGGTCTTTTGAAGAGTTCTTTGAAGAATTATTTTTTATCATATTGTTTTTGTTTTGACTTTCTTTAAATATATTTATGGTTTCAAATCATATACTTTAAATGGTTATGTTCAAAAGGTGTTTTTTGAGGCGATATATTTATAAATGCCCTTTTCTTATTACTATAACTTGGGTTGTGTAAGATGGTAAAATCAAAACATACAAAAAAATCATCTAAACAGAATAAAACTTCTTCAAAGAAAAAATCTGTTAAGAAATCAACATTTTCTAAAAAGTCCTCGCCTTCTAAAAAAAAGAACTCTACGAAAACGCATAAACAATCTTCAAGTTCCAAAGAGCTCTCGCCAATAGAAGCTTATGAAAAGAAAAAAATAAAAAAAATACATCAACGACCAGTTTTTTGGACTCTACTCTTTTTTATTCTTTTAGCACTGGCTTTAACATATCTTATTTTTGTAAAGGCAAAATTTTTACTTGATAACGAAATGCATATTGAAGTATCTCCTTTAGATCCTGTTATTAGTGCAACAAATAATAAATCTCCTCAACTAACTTTTGATGTTGAGGTGTTTAAACCTGCTTTTTGTACAGCGAGTTGCTCCTTTGTTTTGGAAGATTTATCAACTAATACGCTTATAGCTCAAGACGAAAAAAATCCTTTTGTTTTTGATTCTTTTACCTATGACATTCCTATTGATGAATATGGTGAAGGACAAAAAATGTATACTTATACTGTTAAATGTCATAATATTAAGCGAGGACTTTGTTCATCTGATGAACACAATTTTACAAAAACTGCGCTTGTCACCGCAAATTTTTATCCTACGGATCTTGAAATTCAACAAAGAGAATTAGCATATACTCAAATTTTTGATTTTGTCAATGAACTTTCCTTACTTAATGAAGAGCTCAATGCTAGTCGTTCTTATAAAAAAACTCTTAATACTGTTGTACAATCTCCTGACTCAACCTTAATTGCTTTACAAGATCAACTTTTTTTAGCGCAATCCTTATTTGCTTCTCTTAAAGAAGATAAAAATACTGTTTTGGATATTTGGCAAGATCAACAATTTGCAAAAGTATTAGATGATGTTGATATGCTTATGCAACCTTTAAATCAAACAAAAACTATTTCTTCGCAATTGTATACATCAACAAACTATTTGTATACTTCATTACAAGAATTTTTGCAAACTCTTCACGACATAGTAAGTCAAAAACAACTACTTAATAGAGCGTGGCATATTGCTCATGAAAAAAACAATACTGATAAAGAACAAGCTATTACAAGTTTTGTTGCGAGCGTAAATAACGACTATGAAGCTTTAGCTACTAATTCTGTTTCTGCAATTTCTTCTTATGTAGAACGAGTAAATACACATGCTCAAAATTTTACACAACTTATTAACCAAACAAAAGAAGAACTTTATCAAGCAACACAAACTATCGCTGCACACACAACGTATTATACAAACCTTGTTCAAGAATTTTCTTTAGCATCTTCACCCGTTTCTACTCAAAGTCTGGCGCAAAATGATACTTTGTTAAATTCGTGTTCCACACTACAAGCTCGTCAAGATACTGTTGCTTTACACAATAGTACTGCGCAACTCTATCGTCAAAATAACTATCCTTTTTTAGAACTTTCAACTGAACTTGATCAAGTATTGGATGATTATTTGGTTCATGTTAAAAATCAAATGTCTTCATCAACAGTTCAACCTTTTGAAGTAGATGCGATGTATTCTTCTGTACCTACGGACTATTCATATACCCTAACAAATGGCACGGTTGTAACAACGTATGATTTAACAACTATACCTGAAATGGACTTGCGACGCATGACAACTATTCCTTGGAATGAATCAACGCAAGAATTACAAACATTATATTGTGAACAGGTAAATAATACTCCTTATATGTTGGCTTTTACTCAAGAAACAATCCCGACACTACAATTACAACCAGCTTCACCTTTAGGATTAAATATAACAATTCCTCAACCACAAAAACGTTGTTGTGTTTTTGGCGATTGTCAACCTTGTTGTGAAGATGATGAGTGTGAAGAATTATATCCTGTTATTTTAGTTCACGGTCATTCTTTTTATGAAGGAAATAGTCCAGAACTTGCTTTTACTCGTCTTGCAAAATTACAAGAAGCACTTAGCGATTATGGTTATATTAACGCAGGTCAAATTTCGCGAGGTTCTCAACTTGATGGAGTACCAAATGGAATGTGGGGAATTATGCCTCATCCAATTTCTGTGCGGGTGACGTATTATTATACAGCTTTTCAATCAGATGATTCTTATGATTTTATTACTCAAAAAAGCGATAATATTCAAACATATGCTTTAAGACTTAACGATATGATAGAACTTGTCAAAGAACGAACTGGAAGAGAAAAAGTAGTCCTCATAGCCCACTCAATGGGCGGTCTTGTAACTCGTTCATACATAGATGTTTTTGGAGAAGACTCAGTTGATAAACTAATTCTTTTAGGAACACCAAATTATGGCATACAAGGAGACGTTGACAGACTTTGCTCACTTACAGGAGGCAACAAAGAATGTGAAGACATGTCTGCAGGAAGTGTATTTTTATCTAATCTAAACAGTGAAGAAAATTATCTAACACAAACAGACACCTATACGATAACTGCTCATGGTTGTGAAATGAAAAGTAATACTGGTAAGGAAGATGGTGATGGTGTTGTCCTTGCGCAAAGCGTACCTCTACCTTTTGCAGAAAATTATCATATTAATGGAACGTGTACTGATATTTTTGGAACAGACCTTCACATGCGATTTGTAAATCCTGAAGAATTTCCAGAAACTTTAGACTTGGTTGTTGATTTTTTAGAAGAGTAAAACTTTTTAAATCTTGTTTACTGCATATGCCAAGCACCTTACTGCATGCTTAATTTTTCTAATTGCTTACTCAAAGTTCGTTGATTCCAAGCAGTGATTATTTTCCTGTGCTTCCAAGTCCGCCAGTTCGTTCTTTATTTTCTGCGTTATCATCATCTGCTAAAAGAATTGGTTGAAACACTGCTTGACAAAACTTGTCGCCTTTTTGTAGAATAAACTCTTCTTTTGAAGTATTTCGTAACGTGATAATTGCTTCGCCTTCATTGCTTGGATTATTATAATAATCACTATCAAAGACTGCAACATTATTTTTTAAAATAATTCCTTTTTTTGAACCAAGACCGCTACGTGTGTAAAAGAATAATCCTTCGCTTGGTAAAAAATAAGCTTTAACGCCTGTAAATATTGTAAGCTCTCCATTTGGTGGAATAACGCCATTGATAGGACTAAAAAAGTCATACGCTACACTGTGTTTAGTTGAGCGTTTAGGAAGAATAAAATCTTTGTTGTCTTTGTGCTTACGAATAATTTCAAAACCGCGACTTCTCATGGTTTGTTCTTAGTGGGCTGGGTTTTTAAAGATTATTGTGTTTGATTGGCTTTTTCCTTATAACTCCTAATAGCATTCTTTAATGCGAATGTTCCTAAGATTGAACAGTGAAATTTAGCATTGGGCATTTTTCCTAATTTATCTGCGAGTTCTTGTGGGGTTAATTTCTCTGCTTTATCAATGTGTGTACCTATAAGCATTTCACAAAGCATATCTGTTGAAGCAATGGCGGCCATGCAACCATAGGTTAAGAATTGTGCTTTTTGTATAATGCCGTTATCATCGATTTTTAAGAAGAGCTTCATAATATCTCCGCACTTCATATTACCTTCTTGTCCAACAGCGTTGGCGTCTTTGAGCTCGCCGGCATACTTGGTGTTATAAAATCGTTGTTTGAGTGTGTCTGAATACATTTTGTTTTCCTTTTACATCATGTTAATAATACTCTTGCCTTGACATATAATCAGAAAACGCTTTGATTGTTTGCAGAAGCGTTTTTGCGAAATCTAAAAAGGGGTTTTGGTAAGTTGTCGCATTAGTATTATTTTGTTGTTTATTGTGAATATTTTTTTGATTTGTTTTCACTTTTTATTGAAACGGTGATTTTTCAACAGTGGTTTTGATTGTAGCAACTGCGCTGCATGAATCGCTTGTTGCTGAATTTCGCACCAAGGTGTCAATAAAAAAGTTCATGCTTTTTTCTTCAAAAATATTCTTTTAAGCGGTGATATCCGTCGAAGTTTTTTTGTTGCTTTTTTAAGAGACGCGACTACTTTTTCGACATCATCGTGCGTAAATTCTTTTCCAATAGTAAGTCGAAGACTGCCGTTTGCTTGTTCGTGAGAAAGTCCTATTGCTTGTAAAACATAACTTGGATCAAGTGATGCTGAAGAGCACGCTGAACCTGTTGATGTAAGAATCCCGTCGTGGTCAAGTAATCCGCCTATTGCTTCACCTTCGATTCCTTCAAAACTTAGATTGATATTATTACATAAACGTTTATCACCTGTTGGCCCATTAAGACTTACTCCATTAATATGAGTAAGAATTTTTTTTATGAGTTTATCGCGAAGAGCTTGCATGTTTGCAACGTCTTTTTTAGAGATGAGCGTGCTTGCTTTAGCAAAACCTACGATTGCAGGAATATTTTCTGTTCCGCCACGTTTATTATCTTCTTGTCCGCCACCATGAATAAGTGCATCGATACGAACGTGTTTTTTTATAACAAGTGCGCCAATTCCTTTTGGTCCATTTATTTTATGGCTGTTAATGCTAAGCATATCAATATCTGTTTTTTTAAGATTAAGAGGAACTTTCAAAAAAGATTGACACGCGTCGCTATGAAAATACGTCTTGTTTTCCTTGCAGACTTTTGCAATACTTTCAATATCGTTAATTGTTCCAATTTCATTATTGGCATGCATAATACTAACTAAAACAGTGTCTTTTCTAAGAGCGTCTTTGACTTGTTGTGCAGTAATTTCTCCTTTGCTATTAACGGGAAGTTTTGTTACTTCATACCCTTGTTTTTCAAGCCAGTCTGCACTTCGTAAAATACATTTATGTTCGACATTACTAATAATAAGGTGCTTACCTTTGTCTGCGTTAGCCCACATAATTCCTTTAAGCGCCCAGTTATTACTTTCTGTTCCTCCGCTGGTAAAAAAGACTTCCTTTGATTGTACTCCAACTTGTTTTGCAATACGTTCTCGAGACGTTTCAAGTGCATCTTTTGCAATAAAACCCAGGCCGTGCATGGAAGACGCATTACCAAATTTTTCTTGTAAAAAAGGCTGCATTGCATCATACACTTTTTTATCAATAGGTGTTGTTGCGCCGTGATCAAGATATGTGTGTTTCATATTTAGTTCCTCGTACATAATTATTTTTTTTGAGTACATATACGTTCACATTCATGTGTTTGCACATGTTTATCAATTAATGCTAAAATAGGTTTTATAGTTGCTGTGTTAAGATGATATATTCTTTGTTTGCCTTTTCTTGTCACGTAAACTATATTGCAAGTCGTAAGTAATTTAAGATGATGTGAGGTATTACTTTGTTCTATACCTGTTTCTTTACTGATTTGGCTAACACTTAATGGTTTTTTTTGAAGTGTTTTAATGATGCTAAATCTTGTTTTGTTGGCTATTTTGTCTAAAAAGCTCGCGTAACATGAACATTTCATATGAAAATGTATTCATATAATCTTTTTAAACTTTTTGGTTTGATGGTGTTGTTTAATTGTGGTTACTTAATATCCTTTTATTTTGGCTATCTTAGCGTAAGTTGTTTTATTTATTTCATAAAAATTTATAAATGATTTACAAATTTGATTGCCCGCAATGACCACATATTAATTAACAGCATATAAAAAAAATAAAACCCAAGAACAAGTTTTTACAGCACAAGTTTCATTTGAAAATAATTATTTATTTTCTGGAAGTACATTAGAATCTATTACTACAAATTCTATTAAACAAAACACTATTCCTGTTTGCGGGATTGTAGATGTTGAATCATCATTAAAAAAAATTGTCTTATTGGATTTTCCTGCTAAAAAAAAGAATACTGCTTTTTCATTTATTAGAAAATCAAATCAACAATTTGAAGGAATATACCAAGGAATGTTCGCACCGTTTGATTATGAGGTGTTGCGAAAAAATTCTAGCTTTTCAATTTGTTATCCTTTATTTGATCAACCTTTGGTTGTATCTGAAGACTCTTTATTTTCGTTAGTGAATATGCGAGCTTTAACACAGGATACTTCTTTAGAATTGTATGTGAAAAAAATTTCTTAGGAGCATTTATTTTTTTGTATTTATTATATAATTTATTTTTACTTTTTTATGTCTTTTGTCAAGAGGACGATTTTTTTTTTGTCTTGCAACTTTTTTTGAAGAAGATAAAAAGAAAATTTGCATTGCTTGTATAGTATAATGGCTAATTCAAAAATAGTCAACACGTGCTAAATGCGATGATTATATTAAACAATATCTTGGGCAATATATCTTTTTATTTTATTTGGGACAGAGCTTTTTTTAGTAATATTTATATACCCTAAAGTTGACAAAGCCATCATGCAAACCTTAGCAGATATGATTTTTAATTTGTCTAAAACAGATTTTACTCCTATCATTTCAAAACAACAAGGAAGAATACAAAAGGTTACTTCCAAGGATTTGTTTTTTGATATTTACGCGTTAGCACAAGCATTTATATCTAATGGTTTTAAGAAAGGTGATAAAGTTGCCTTGTTTGCTAATAATAGTCCTTCTTGGTTGCCTGCAGCTCTTGGAATAAATTATGCAGGACTTGTTGATGTGCCAAGAGGAACGGATTCTAAAGATGCAGAACTACAATATATTTTAAAGTATAGCAATGCAAAAGCACTTATTGTAGAAAATGAGACTATGATGAATAGGGTAAAAAAGTTTGCTCCAAAAAAAATTCAAACAATAATGACTTTAACTTCTTCGGGCTCTTGCCTTGATGATTTTAAAAAAACAAGCTCGCAGGTACGTTTACCTTCATTAGAACCTGATGACTTAGCAAGTATTATTTATACTTCTGCAACGACAGGCAATCCTAAAGGTGTAATGCTTTCACATAAAAACTATATATCTAACGTCTTGGCATTAAGAAACTATTTAGGCGATATTAGTGAAGAAAAATTTTTATCTTTGCTTCCTCCTTGGCATGCTTTTGGACGAGGCGAAAAACACTTAGCTTTAGTAGGTCAAGCACAAATGTTTTATACTACTCCAAAAAAATTTTTAGAAGATACTAAAGAGCAATCGCCTTCAATTATCGTTTCTGTTCCTCGATTATGGGAAACAATTTATGAAAAATTACAAGCAAATCCTAAAATAAAAAAAATTAATAAAATTCCCTTACCTTTTGTAAAGAAAAAAATAATACGATCGGCTTTAGATAAAGCATTGGGTGGTAATATAAAATATATTATATCGGGTGGTGGTGGTTTGCCTGAACATATAGATTCTTATTTTCTTAAACATGGTGTTGAAATTTTAGAAGGATATGGTATGACTGAAATGGCCCCTGTCATTAGTGCAAGAACTCCTGGTTCCAAACATTCTTCCCTGCAAACAGTTGGTAAACCTATTCCTGGAGTACAAGTAGAAATTCGTGATGAAGAAAATAACAAATTACCTTTTAATTCAGAAGGAATTATTTATGTTACTGGCTCAAATTTAATGAAAGGATATTATAAAAATCCCTTTGCGACAAACATGGTTATTGGTCCTGATAATTATCTTAATACGGGCGATACGGGCTATATAAAAACTGATGGTAATATAGTAATAAATGGTCGTCAAAAAGATGAAATTGCTCTTTCTAATGGTGAAAACATTCAACCAAAACCTTTAGAAGATTTACTCAAGTCACATCCTTTTATTTCTGATGCTGTTGTTGTTGGCGAACATTGGGATGAAAAATCTCAAAAGCTTGTTCCTTGGAAAAAATTAGGTGCTTTAATAGTGCCAAATGTCGAAAAAATAAAAGAAGAATATACTTCTCAAATTGAGCCTGATAAAAATATTGATTTCTTTAATACAGTTGAATTAAGATCATTTATTTATGAACATGTAAAATGCGTATATAACGAGAATTCTTTAAGACCGTTTGAAAAAGTGTACGCGGTGCAATGCATTTCTCCTTTACAAGTCGGTCGAGAACTTACGCTTTCTTATAAGTTAAGAAGAGACAAAATTTTAAAACATTATTGTTCTGCTGATGTTTTAGAATTATCTCGTTTTTTAAAATAATTTTTAATGATTTTATTTTAGATGCTTTTTTTGAAGAAAAATATTCTTTACTTATTTTTTTATTTTCGTGTCGTTTTTTCCCCTCTTCATGTATTATATTTTCTAATGTATTACACTTTATGATATTTTTTTCCTTGATTAATCATCGCGCTTCTATAGATTTGTTCCCACAAAAACAATTCGCACATTTCGTGCGTGAGCGT
Source organism: Candidatus Woesearchaeota archaeon (assembly GCA_046543005.1). Taxonomy (GTDB): domain Archaea; phylum Nanobdellota; class Nanobdellia; order Woesearchaeales; family SKGA01; genus SKGA01. Next base: position 10,097 of record JBKHAG010000016.1, read on the forward strand.
CAGCTTCGAAAGACGCATGGTTTCAAAACCATTTGCTTTTGTTTTTTTGAATTCCTCTTCAAAACCTTTAGCGTCACCGATGATAAACACTATTTCTTGCTCAACAAGTTGAGTAGAGAGTTTTTTTGATAGTTCAACACTTGTGACGTCTTTACCTTTTTCATCAAGAAGAATATATTTTTTGTTAGGATATTTTTTTAGATAATCTAAAATTTCTTGTTGGTTTTGCTGAGTTGATTTTGGCTTGAAGCTTATTCGTTGTGTGCGAAATTCACTCATTATTTGTAATCTCTTTTCAAACTCATCGCAATTTTCTTTTAATCCTTTATTTTTTATATTTCCAAAGCACAGTATTGTTATCATATTTACTCAAATTCTTTATAGGTTAAATGTTTTCCTCTTTTTTCTACCAAATCTTTAAAAACTAGTCTTTGCTACTGTTGTGAGTATGATTCCTGATAAACAAATCAAAAAATCCTTTAAACAAATAGCAAGCCAAGATCCAGATACCTACTATGCAACTTCTGTTCTTAAAGAAATGGGTTTTACGCGAAAACAATGCATACATTGCAAAACCTTTTTTTGGACAACAAATTCTGATCGCATAGCTTGTGGTGATGCTTCTTGTCAAGGAGGATTTTCATTTCTGAATAAAACGACAACAAAATCCTTATCTTATATTGATGTCTACAAAGAATTCGCTCAACAGTTTACTCAACACGGATATGCCGTTATTGATAGATTTCCAGTAGTTGCTCGTTGGAATCCTACAACTGATTTTACCATTGCAAGTATTGCTGCGTTTCAACCTTTTGTGGTAAGCGGAGAATCTCAAGCTCCTGCGTCAAAACTTGTAGTGCCACAATTTTGTCTTCGTTTTGGTGATGTAGCAAACGTTGGTGTAACGATGAGTCATTTAACAGGCTTTGTAATGATTGGACAACACCAATTTGTTTCACAAAAACAATGGGATCAAGATAAAGCATTTAAAGAAATTGTTCAGTGGCTTACAACCGGTCTTAAATTACCAAAAGAAGATATAACTTTTCACGAAGACGCCTGGGCTGGAGGAGGAAATTTTGGTCCCTGCATGGAATTTTTCTCTCATGGTGTAGAACTAGGAAATCAAGTATACATGTTATACGAACAAGACGAAAATACAAACCAAGGACAAAAAGATTTACCGCTTAAAGTATTAGATATGGGTATGGGTATGGAGCGAAACGCATGGTTTAGTCAAGCAACACCAACCATTTATGACGCAACCTTTCCTCAAGTGATTGATAAACTTCTCAAGGCAACTGGTGTACAATACGATAAAGAATTTATGCGAAGTTACGTCCCTTATGGCGCATATCTAAATCTTGATGAAATAGATAATCTTGAAGATGCATGGGAACTTGTAGCAAATAAAATGAAATTAAGTGTTGTAACGCTTAAACAAAAACTCAAGCCGATGACAGCAATTTTTTCCATTGCAGAACACGCACGTTCACTTCTCTTTGCATTCGCTGATGGCGCATTACCAAGTAATGTTGGTGGTGGTTACAATTTACGAGTTATTTTACGTCGAGCATTAGAATTTATTCACAAGCACAATTGGAATATTGCTCTTGCAGATGTTTGTGAGTGGCACGCCCAAGAACTAAAAGATATATTTCCTAAACTAAAAGAATCTCTTAATGATGTCACTAAAATTTTAGCAAGTGAAGAAAAAAAATTCAGGGAAGGAAAAAAACGAAACGAACAATATGTTAAGTCCCTTATTAAAAAAGGAAAACCTACTAAAGATGATTTATTTTTAGCCTATGAAAGTAAAGGAATTTCTCCTGAAGAAATTGTCGAGTCATATAATAAACATAATGTGGATACTCCTATTAGTGTTCCTGAAAATTTTTATGGATTACTTGCCCAACGTCAAGAAGAAGCTCAACAAAAAAAACAATCAACAACAAAAACTAAAAAAATTCAAGGTATAGATGCTACTCTTGAACCTACTCAAATTTTATATTATGGTGACTGGAAAATCACTTCAACAAAAGCAGTTATTTTACAAGAAATACCTGCTGCTAAAAAAGGAGAAATATATATTATACTAGATAAAACTATTGTGTATCCAACAAGCGGCGGACAACTTCATGATCACGCAACATTTTCATCTGCAGATGGCTCCCAATCTGCTCAATTAATTAGTGCATTTAAACAAGGTCCTTATATTATTCATCATGTTAAAGGAACTATGTTTAGAGCAGGCGATCAAGTATCTATAGATATAGACCTTCCTCGAAGAACACAGCTTACTCAACATCATACTGCAACTCACATTATTAATGGTGCTTGTCGTGAACTTTTAGGAAATCACGTCTGGCAAGCAGGTGCAAGTAAAACCTTACAAAAAGCACGCTTAGACATTACTCATTATGACGCGCTCACACAAGAGGATCTTGATAAGATAGAAAAACGAGCAAATGAAATAGTTAAAGAAGCAATTCCAATTATTAAAAAAGTTCTTCCTCGAGCAGAGGCAGAAAAAGAATTTGGATTCCGACTTTACCAAGGTGGCGCTGTTCCTGGAAGTGATATTAGAGTAGTTTCTATTCCTGGAGTTGATACTGAAGCTTGTGGTGGTACACATCTTAATAATACCTTAGAAGCACAATATATTCATATTTTAAAATCAACAAAAATCCAAGATGGGATAGTGCGAATAGAATTTGTTGCAGGAAATGCTGCAAAACAACAAGAGCAAAAAGGAGCAAACGTTTTATTAGAAGCCGCAAAACTCTTATCGTGTAAAGAACAACAAGTTCCTGCGCGTTGTGAAGAACTATTTTTAAAATGGAAAAAAGCTAAAAAGAAAAAATTAGCACTTGATGATTTTACTTTAACAAGTACGCATTCTTTTGAAGGAGATATTCTTGGACAAGCTGCGACTATTTTACGAACACAACCCGAGCATATTCCTAAAACTATTCAAAAATTTTTAAAGCAATTAGAAGAATATAAAGAAAAAGCGAAATAATTATTTTTTATGATGATGAGTATATGAAAATCGATGTAGAAAAAAAATGGATTGATCTTTGTCAACGCCTTGGCGTATCTAAAGAAATAGCTTTGCAAACCTTTCAACAAATTATTGACACCTATTCATTTCCTCTAAGAGCTTATCATTCCTTGCAAGGTCATATCGCCTCAGGGCTACTGGTTTTAGAAGAAATTAGATTATTAGGTATTGCAAAAAATTTTAATGCTTTACAATTTGCATGGTTTTGTCATGATGCGATTTATGATCCTCAATCAAAAGATAATGAACGACGTAGCGCAGAATTTGCAGCTGAGCTTATCAGTGATATGGGTTTGAGTCCTTTATTTAGTAAAGCTGTTAAAGATTTAATTATTGTAACTCATCGACCTATTATTCCTGAAAATAAAGATGAGTGTTTGATTATTGATTTAGATCACCTTAATTTTGGTTGGGAACACTCTTTATTTTCACAACAAACAAAAAATATTCGCCAAGAATTGTCTTTTCTTTCAGATGATGATTTTTCATTAAACACTGAAAAACTATTTACAAAAATGCTTAAAAAAAATTCTATTTTTTTAACTCCTTATTTTAAAGAACGCTATGAACAAAAAGCTCAAAGTAATTTGCAAAGAGCACTATTATAAATAGTTCATTTTTTGTTCGTTTATTTTTTTGTAAAACAATAACTTATTTAAACAAAGTTTATTTAGCATATTTACATGAACTCTACTTTTGTTGTGTTAGATATTGAAACGACTGGACTTTCTCCTTATACTCACGCCATAACTGAAATTGCTGCACAAAAAATTTCTCGGGGAGAAGTTGTTGAACAATTCCAATCCTTAATTAATCCGCAAACAAAAATTCCTCGTTTTATTACTCAACTTACCGGTATTACTGATGAAATGGTGCAAGATGCTCCGCTTATTAAGGATGTATTGCTTGAGTTAAAAGAATTTTTAGCAGATCATCCTGTGGTTGCTCATAATGCAAGTTTTGATTATAAATTTCTTGCGTATAATTTTAAAATCCATCATAATTATGATATGATAAATCAAAAGATTTGCACAAGAAAATTAGCGACAAGATTGTTGCCAGATTTACCTTCTAAAAAACTTTCTTCGCTATGCGAATTTTATGGCTTAGTAAATGAGGCTTCTCACACAGCGATGGGGGATACACAAGTGACAACAAAGATTTTTACCAATTTTTGTGAAGATTTAAAAACTGCTGGTTGTAAACACGCTACTCAAATTGAGTTTTTTGCTAATGCACCAACCTATAAAGCGCGAAGACTTCTTAACGAGGGTTTTTAACTGCTACGTATTTTTTACTTGTCATGTTTTTTATACAAAATAATCGTTGTTTATTGATATAGACATATGTTTTTATTCCTTTTGGGACACAGCCTGCATTACACAATATTTAAATAGTCTTCCATACTTGTTTTTATACGCCTGAAATGATGGGCGGGGGTAGATGTATGGCAATTGGCACAACTGGTATTATTCTTATTATAGTGGGAGTTATGGTTCTTTTTATAATTGGACTATTTAATTCTCTTGTTCGACTCAAAAACCGAGTAAAAAATGCTTGGGCACAAATTGATGTGCAACTCAAACGACGAGCAGATCTTATTCCTAACTTAGTAGAAACAGTAAAAGGATATGCAAAACATGAAAAAGCAGTACTCGAAGGAGTAACAAAAGCTCGTTCTCAATTAGTAAAAGCTGATAGTGTTAAAGAAAAAGCACAAGCAGACAATCAACTTTCTTCAACTCTTAAAAGTTTATTTGCAGTAAGTGAAAATTATCCCGATTTAAAGGCAAATCAAAATTTTTTACAACTTCAAGAAGAACTTTCTGGTACTGAAAATAAAGTTGCTTATGCAAGACAGTTTTACAATGATATTGTGATGCGTTTTAACACAAAAATTCAAACATTTCCAAATAATATCTTTGCAAATATATTAGGGTTTAGTGAAAAACAAAGTTTTCAAGCAACTGCTGCAGAGAAAAAAAACGTAAACGTTAGATTTTAATTTTTCTTTCTTTTCTTTTTATTAAACTAACAACTCTTGTGATTTATATATGGCTAAAACATTTTTTGATGAAATAAGACGCAATAAATTGCGTTCGACAACTATTATAATATTTTTTATTCTCTTTGTTTTAGTAATTGGAGGATTTATTGGTTATTATTATTCTGCTGGCGCACAAAGTGGTTTAGTTGGAGGTATTATTATCTCGTTTTTAGTTGCTGGATTATACCTTTTAATTGCTTATAATTCTGGTGGTTCTATGGTTTTAAGCGCCACAGGTGCAAAACCTGTTAGTAAACAAGAATATCCTCATTTAGTTCACACTGTTGAAGGCCTCGCGATTGCTGCAGGTATACCTGCTCCTAAAGCCTATGTCATCAAAGATAGCGCACTTAACGCGTTTGCGACAGGAAATAGTCCAAAAAAATCAGCAATTGTTGTCACAACTGGTCTTTTAGATAAGCTTAACCGTGAAGAACTTGAGGGCGTTATTGCTCATGAAATGAGTCATATTAAAAATTATGATATTCGAGTTATGCTTTTAGCAACAGTACTTGTTGGAGTTCTCACGCTTATTAGTGATATATTATTGCGAACATTTCTTTTTGGTGGCGCACGAGGTGGAGGCGGTGATGATAGTAAAGCTTCCATTATATTTGTTGTCGTAGGCGTGGTTTTAGTAATTTTAAGTCCGCTTATTGGTCAGCTTATTAAACTCTCTGTTTCACGAAAACGAGAATATTTAGCAGACGCTTCAGGAGCTATGCTTACAAGATATCCTCAAGGACTTGCAAATGCACTTAAAAAAATCAAAGAAGATCCTGATCCTTTAGTAGATCACGCAAATAAAGCAACAGCTCATTTATTTATAAGTACGCCATTTAGAAAACGAAAAGGTGTGATACATAAACTCTTTTCTACCCATCCGCCTATATCTGCGCGTATTAAACGTCTTGAAGCTATGTAGCTGTTATATTATTCTTTTTTTCGGCGCTGTCCCACATGGTGTACATTAGTATACTGCGCGTTTTTGTTATCGCCTTGGGTCGTATAAATTTTATTTTTGAATCGAGGATTATAAGTGCAAACTTTGCAGTTCTTCTTATTCGTTTCAAAAAATTCGCCGCAAGGCAGTATACTTAAATGTGTTTTTTGGGACAAACCCTTTTTTTCATAACTTTTTTAAGCAGCACCTCATTTTGCTCTTTTATGAATTACTCATTATCTCAAAATAAATCGGTTTTAACACCAAAACAGCATTTAGATATTGCTGTGGTAAGTACATATGAATCCTTAGCATTACATTTTGCTAAAGAATTAGCGTCTAATTTACCTTCTGCAAATAAGGTGCCTCATACCTTTTCTTATGCTCGTATTTTTCTTCCTTATAATCATTTTGAAGAGCAATTTGGAAAAAATGTTTCAAGATTTGATCTCGCTCAAAAAAATGTTAGCAAATCTTCTTTAAAAGATATTTCTCATAGTTTGGCTCTTATTTTACCTTTATACTCGCTTGATTCATTATTTTTAAATCGATTAATTAAACAAGGAGATTTTAAAAATTCAAATGTGGACTCAATTCCTTCATTAATGGGTTTTGACCGCAGCACTTTATCTAGTCCTTGTGATTTATTGTCGCGATTTCTCCTTCCTAATAGGTCTGCTAAAAAAGCATACAAGTTAGCTCTTGAAGAACTTTCTTTTGCTGCTGAATTTATAGCGCCTGCTTTAGAAAAGAAATATCTGGATTACGACTTTTAGACTGCTTTTTATGGCACTTTTTTACACATTGTGCAGTGTGTTGTCCTGTTAAAATGCACACCTTAATAAATAAAGAATTTCTTATATATGTATTTTATCACTACATATGTGTATTGATGCGTGATAAATATAGTATTAATAGAGTAAAACGGTGAAAATTATGATTATAGAACAAGATATTGCCCTACATCAAAGCGTAGCGATTTTATGCGATGGAAATAACATTGAACGTAGCGTTCAAGATATAACTAAAAACCCTTCAACAATGCTTAATTTTGATCAAGTAGTACCTAAATTGTTGAATGGTCGAGGACTTAATCGTCTCGTTTATTTTCGAGAAGGAAAAAATATTTCTTCTAAACTTGCTGATAGACTTTATGAAAAATTCTATGGTTCAGTAGTTCCTTGTCATAAAAGTGCAGATATTCCTCTTTCTATTAAAGCAACTCAGTTAGCTTCAAAAGTGGACACAATAATTATTCTTTCAGGTGATTCTGATTATGTTGAACTCGTTACACACTTAAAAGGGCAAGGAGTTCGAGTAGAAATTGCTGCCGTAGTAGAAAATACTGCAAAAATTCTCACAGATGAAGCTGATTATTTTCATCCAATAACTCAAGAGGACTGCTTTTCATATACTAATAGTAGTAGTAACTCTTCAGGACGATCAACTACTCGTTCTTCAAATCGTTCATCTACTCGTTCATCTACTCGTTTAACAGGACGAGGACGTAAAAAGAAATAAGTGACAATATATGGTGAGGGATTTTTAGATTTTTTATTATAAACGCTAAGCTTTATAAATGGGTCTTGACTTCTGAGAGTTAATTATTTAGGTGCACACTATGGCAAATAAAGAAGCTTCCACTGAAAATTTACATCTTCATCTACCTGACAACGAGTTCACCATCTATGAAAAAGCTCGTATCATTGGTTCTCGAGCATTACAAATAGCTCAGGGAGCAAAACCTTTTATTAAAATTTCCGATGAAGAACTAGAAGAACTCAAATTTAATCCTATTGAAGTCGCTAAAAAAGAGTTTAATGAGGGCGCAATTCCTATTTCTGTAAAACGAAGCATGCCCAAAGACACCTCTGAAAAAGCTGCAGTTCAAAAATAAGTAATTATTTTTTATCTCTTATTTTTAATATATTTCTTTCTTTTTGTAAAAAGTTATATAAATGGTAAGATTTATATTATTTTATTTTTATTTACAATTATCTTTCATAATATATTTTACTAATATTTTATAATATATATAGTCATTGCGTGCTTAACAAAACACGGAGTTTGTATCAAACACTATCAAAAATTATAAAAACGCCTTTGCAAATAATCAAAGCGTTTTTGAATATTGCACCAAAATGTTTTTGTAAGATGTATTAGGGGTTTAAGAAAAGTAAGGGTTTAAGAAAAATGGTAAAAAATGAATTAGGAATCACAATTAAAAAAGAAGAAGACATGCCTGAATGGTATTCTCAAGTTGTTCTCAAAAGTGAAATGGCAGAAAGCTCTGCTGTAAAAGGTTGCGCAGTAATCCGACCTTGGGGTTTTGCTATGTGGGAACAAATTCAAGATACTTTCAATACATATATTAAAGAAGCAGGAGTAAAAAATGCTTATTTTCCTCTTTTTATTCCCGAATCCTTTTTTCAACGAGAAGCAGACCACGTAGAAGGTTTTGCTCCAGAAGTTGCTTGGATAGAACGAAAATCTGATCAAGAAGAACGTTTAGGTATTCGACCAACTTCAGAAACTATTATGTATGATTCATACAGAAAATGGATTCAGTCACATCGCGATTTACCTCTTCGTATTAATCAGTGGGCAAATATTGTTCGTTGGGAAGTAAGCGATGTAAAATTATTTTTGCGAAGTCGAGAATTTTTATGGCAAGAAGGTCATTGCGTTTATGAAACTCAAGAAGAATGTGATAAAGAAACACTATTTTTCTTAAACAAATATGTTCAACTTTCTGAAGAACTCCTTGCAATTCCTGCGATGTCTGGAAAAAAATCAGAAAAAGAAAAATTTGCAGGAGCAAAATACACATTAACATTTGAGCATTTCATGCCTGATGGTAAGGCGCTTCAATCAGGAACAAGTCATAATTTAGGACAAGGTTTTGCAAAAAGCTTTGGTATTTCTTACAAAGGAAAAGATGGAGAAGAACACACTCCGTGGCAATCAAGTTGGGGAATTTCAACAAGACTTCTTGGTTCTGTTGTTATGACTCATGGTGATGATAAAGGTCTCGTGCTTCCACCACGACTCGCGCCAACACAAGTAATTGTTGTTCCTATACTTTTTAAAAATAAACCTGAACTTTCAAAAAAAGTTTTAACACAAGCCCAAAAACTTTATGATGAATTAAAAGCCGCAGGTATTCGTGTAGATATTGATGATAGAGCAGAAATCTCTTTAGGAAGACGCATTAATGAATGGGAGCTTAAAGGTGTTCCTTTACGTCTTGAAATTGGTCCTAAAGATATGCAAAAATCACAGTGCGTGCTTGCAAAACGAAACGACGGGGAAAAAATTGCTGTTGCACAAAAAGAACTGGTTGTTTCTTCACAAACACTTCTTGATACAATTCATAATGAACTTTTTGCAAAAGCAAAAAAATTCCTTGATGAAAAATTAGTTGAGAAAAAAACCTTTGATGAACTTAAAGAAGAAATAAAAAAAGGACATTTCGTACTCGCACCTCATTGTGGAAATGATTCTTGTGAAGATCAAATAAAGTCAGAAACTGGTGGTGTAACAACACGTTGTCGCCCATTTGATAATGATGTTATTGATGAAGGTGACGTATGCCTTTATTGTGCTAAACCTGCAAAGTATAAAATCATCTTTGCAAGAAATTATTAAAACAGTAACAAATATGTTGGCAAGGGTGAAGAAATGTTTAATCCATATTTTATAGTTCGAGAATCAACTTCCATAACTGGAACTCGAGGAGCGTTTGCGCTTTGCGATATTCCTAAAGGAACAAAAATTGTTCAATATATTGGTAAACTTATCACAAAAGCAGTTTCTGAAAAACGATCAGATATGCATAAAGCTAAAGGCGAACTCTGGATTTTTACCCTCAACGACGAGTATGATATTGACGCATCAACCCATGGTAACGAAGCACGATTTATCAACCATAGTTGCCAACCAAATTGTGAGGCAGTAAACTATGACGACAAAGAAGTTTGGATAGAAGCAAGTCGCGATATAAAAAAAGGCGAAGAACTTCTTTATGATTACGGTTTTAACGAACCAGACGCAGCTTTTCCCTGTCTATGCGGTTCAAAAAATTGTCGAGGATGGATTGTATCTTCTGAATACAAATTTAAGAAAGGAGAAAAAGAAGAACTTCTCAAAGAAAAACAAGAATTCTTAGAAGAACATCCTCAAGCTCAAGACGCAACACACTTTGCAACTGAGAAGAGTAAGAAGACAAAGAAGTGA
>JBKHAG010000017.1:0-19927 GCA_046543005.1 Candidatus Woesearchaeota archaeon
AATTAAAAAATAAAATAATAAACAAAAATAAAAAACGCGAAGAGTTGCTGCCTTCTGACAGCCCGCTCCCTGCATGCTGTTAATATTCTATGCTCTTAGTTTCTCCACGAAGAACGCTTAGCGCGCTTTGAGCAAGAGCGAGTAATTCTTCCTCACCACCATAAGCGTGAACTGGAGCAATAAATCCAACTCGTTTTGTTACTTCGCCTACGAGAGTTTTATCATACGCCACTCCGCCAGTAAGAATAATAGCATCAACATCTCCACGAAGAACTGTTGAGAATTTTCCAATTTCTTTAGAGATTTGATAAATGAATGCGTCGTAGACGTCTTTGAATTGTTTATCGCCAGCAAGTGCTTTTTCTTCAACAAGACGCATATCGCTTGTTTTTAAATAACTAACAATCCCGCCTTGTCCATAAATGCTTTTGATAACTTCGTCTTTATTTTTTTTAGAAAAACAAAGATCAATAATGTCAAATAATGGAAGTTCGCCAGCTCGCTCAGGAGTAAAAGGTCCCTCTCCTCTAATAGCATTTGTTGCGTCAATAACTTTTCCTTTATTGTGAGCACCAACACTGGTTCCACCACCCAAGTGAGCAACTATTACATTAATGTCTTCATAGTTTTTATTATTGTCTTTTGCATATTTTTTTGCAATAGCTTTTTGATTTAACGCGTGAAATGCACTTTTACGCTCAACGCCTGCAAGACCAGAAAATCGTGCAACATTTTCAAATTCGTCAACAACAACAGGGTCTGCAATGAATGCAGGAATACCCAATGGTGTTGCAATATCATACGCGAGTAGTCCGCCAAGATTGCTTGCGTGTTGACCTTGAACTCCTGTCTTTAAATCATCAATAAGATTTTGAGTTACGTGATATGTTCCTCCACTAATTGGTTTAACAAGTCCGCCTCTGCCAATTACTGCGGTGAGTGTGTTTACATTAACACCTTTTTCTTGTAAAAAATCAAGAATAAACTTTTTTCTAAATTCGAGTTGATCAGGAATAATTGCAAACTGCGCAATATCTTGCGCGCTATGTCTTAATGTTTGATCAAATATTTCGTTATCATCTTCAAAAAGACCAATTTTTGTTGATGTAGAACCTGGGTTAATAACTAAGATTCTTTCTACTTTATCTTCTATCATTTTTTAATTTCCTCGCTAAGGGTTGTTTTAAGCGAAGTGACTAATGATGAGTTTATATGTGCTGTGAAAAAGAGACCTTGTTTAAAAAGGATTTTTTATGTATGCTGTCAATTACAACAGAAATAGTAATCTGGCTATGTGCTTAGCTGTTTACCGCCTGCTCGTTAGTTGTTCCAAGGCGATAATAATAATAATAACAATAATAATAATAATAATAATAATAATAATAATAATAAAAATAATAACGCGCAGTATACAAATGTACAATATTTTAAACAAGGCTTTCTTATCGTAATATTTATAAACGGATTACATTATCTGATAGCAGACTTCTTGCGAGGGTAGCAAAGTGGTCAAATGCGCAGGACTTAAGAAAGCGCTGGAATTATAAACTGTTTAGTTTGTTATCGGCCGTTTAAGTTATCCTGTGACTTAGTGTCTTCGAGGGTTCGAACCCCTTCCCTCGCACTCTTTACATTATACAGTGAGCAGATTGTTAAAAACAGCAGTAGTATTTTTATTCTTTGGGGGTTTTTATTCTTGTATGTTTTACTCTGTTTGTTGTTTTTTACCCTAAGTTTTATAAATCACGCGTGGTTAACTGCCGTTCATGGCGAAACATCCTAAGAAACGGCGTTTAAAAGCACGTTTAGACAAAAAAAAGAAATCTGTACAAAAAACAGTTTCTTCGTCACATAAGGCGTCTGATGTAGAACATTTACAACAAACATCTCAAGAACGAGGTTTTTATAAAGTTCATTACAAAAAACTTCTTATTATACCTTTTGCAATGCTTATAATTGCTTTAGTTCTTTTAGGAATACAGTTTGCTCAAACAGGAGCTTTTTTTGAAAAAGGAATCAGTTTACAAGGTGGTTCTTTAGTAACATTAACTCCTGATATGTTTGATGTTTCCCAATTTGATAAAACTGTTGTTGAACAATCCTTACAAGAACAATTCCCTAATGAAGAATTTATTATTCGAACGCAAACTCAACTGGGCGATGTTTCAGCAATTGAAATAGAAACAACTATTATAAATGAAACAGATTTGCATAGTTTGCAACAATCTGTAGCCAATCTTTTTGATGATTTAACGTTTGAAGAAGCAGGAGAAAACGTTCAAGTGAGTGGTTCAACACTTGGTGAACATTTTTTTAAACAAATTATTAAAGCTCTTATTATCGCTTTCGTATTTATGGGAATTGTTGTTTTTATACAATTTAAAGTTCCTATACCAAGTCTTGCAGTTATCTTAGCTGCATTTTCTGATATTGTAGTAACATTAGCAATTGTAAATCTACTTGGTATCAAACTTTCAACTGCAGGAGTTGCAGCCTTTTTAATGCTAATAGGGTACAGTGTAGATACTGATATTTTACTTTCTACACGAGTATTAAAACGAAAAGATAAGTCGGTGTATCAACGAACTATTGGAGCGTTAAAAACAGGACTTACTATGAATATAACCACACTTGCAGCGGTTAGTGTTGCATTAATTGTTTCTAATTCTGCAACCATTACTCAAATTATGACTATTCTTTTTATCGGTCTTTGGGTTGATATGATCAATACATGGCTTCAAAACGCTGGAATTTTACGATGGTATATGGAGCGTAAAGCAAAAAAAGGAGGTGCGCAAAAATGAGTAAAGCAAAATCATTATTCTCAAATGTGCGAATTATTCTTTTAATTGCGATATTGCTTCTTAGTATTGCAGCAATTAGTCCTGCAATTTTTACAAAAGATGGTGTAGCGATTCGTTCTATTTCTAAAGATACGGCAGCAGATGATGCGACTCCTACCATTATACCACCTCAACCTGACGATAAACCAAGAAATCGAGAAGTTATTTATTCCATAAATAACGTTCCTATCACTTCACCAGAAGAGTATTACAATTTTACTTCGGGTTTAGATGTAAATTATACTTTGCGTGTTAAAACAAGTGAAGGGCAATATACATTATTTACTCAACCATTAATTGAAGAAACAATAACAAATCAAACAAAAGAAGTTACTCATGTAAAAACTGTTTTTGACGAAGAACTAAATAAAACAGTAAATATTACTGTAACTGAAGAAGAACCTGTTGTTATTGAAGAAGTTGTCGGTGTTGAACCTTTAGGTTTTCAAATTTATGATGCACCGCAAAACAATATCAAAAAAGGTCTAGATATTGCTGGTGGAACCAGGGTTATTATGGAACCTGAAGAACCTCTTACAGATGATCAGCTTGATTTTGTTTTGGAAAATATTCGTCAACGACTTAATGTATTTGGATTAAGTGATATTGTTGTTCGAAGTACAAGTGATTTTACTGGGGAATCTTATATTCTTGTAGAAATTGCTGGCGCAAGTAAAGATGAAGTATCTCAATTACTTTCTCAACAAGGTAAATTTGAAGCATACGTGGGCGATGATATTGTCTTTAATGGTGGTGATGATATTGCCTATGTTGATAAAACTGCTCAGGGTTCTGGGCTTGACTCGAAAAATCCTTGTCAAAAGATAGGAGACGAAGAATGGTCTTGTGGTTTTAGATTTGCAATAACACTAACTCAAGAAGCAGCTCAGCGCCAAGCTGACGTGACTGCAGATCTTGATGTTGAGTATGCAGGAAATAATGATTATTTATCTGAAAATTTAACTTTTGTTTTAGATGGTGAAGTTGTTAATGAACTTCGAATAGGATCCGATTTGAAAGGAAATCCTGTAACTGATATTAGTATATCTGGAGTAGGTGTTGGTTCATCAAGAGACGCTGCTCAACAAGATGCCCTTTCAGAAATGAAACAAATGCAAACAGTTTTACAAACTGGAAGTCTTCCAGTTGAACTTGATATTATTCAAATAGATGCAATTAGTCCAACGCTTGGAGAAGAATTCATTAAAAACGCAGTATTTGTAGGATTATTCGCAATTTTAGCAGTAGTTACTGTTGTAACGATTCGTTATAGAAAACCAGTGATTTCACTGCCTGTAATTGTGTGTATGGTTTCTGAAGTTGTAATTCTTCTAGGATTTGCAGCGATTGTAAATTGGCAGCTTGATTTAGTTGCTATTGCAGGGATTATTATTGCAGTAGGTACTGGTGTAGATGATCAGATTGTAATTATTGATGAAACTCTTGAACGAGGAAATAAACGACGCTCATCGTCGTGGAAAAAACGTTTGAAAAACGCATTTTTTATTATTATGACTGCATATTTTACAACAGTTGTAGCGATGCTTCCCTTGTTACAATCAGGAGCAGGACTTGTTAAAGGCTTTGCTCTTACAACAATTGCAGGAGTAACAATTGGTGTATTCATCACAAGACCAGCGTTTGCAAAAATACTTGAAATTTTACTCGGATCATCAAAACAATCTAAAGTAGATTCACAAGAAGATTCTGAAGAATAACTTTTACTTATTTTTTTCTTTTTATTTTTCTTTTTGTTTTACTTTCTTTTTTGAGGGTATGGTCTAGTGGCTATGACGTCCGCCTGACTTGCGGGAGATCCCCGGTTCGATTCCGGGTACCCTCATTTTTCTTTTCATAAAGATTAAGATATAACACATTTGGTAATGTTGTTTTGTCACAAATAATTAACTAATTCTAAACGGCTTTGTTCAAAAAGGAGTCTTTAGGTATATTGTCTTGCAGAGAATTTTTTTGAAAGCAAATAAGAAGAACTGTCAAGTTCGCACGTATAATCATTGATTCAAAAATACTGTTTATACCTGCCAAGGCGATAACAAAAACCCGCAGTATACAAATTTACAGTAGTTTAAACAAGGTCTTCTAAACGAAACAATTAAATATCTCATTTCTTATCTTTTGGTTATGGCAAAGGTCGGATTTAAAATTAACAGTTCTTTAGATAAAGAAAAAAAGTCTTTAGCAGCTGAAGAAACGAATATAAAGAATGTAGAAAAATTTCTTAAAGATGAAAAAATGTTATATGATCAAGAAGTTTCTCAAATAAAAGCAGAAATGAAAGAGATTAAACATGTCAAACATAATTTATCTATTATTACTTCTCAATTTAAACGTTTAGAACATTTTGTGCAAAAAAAAGAAAATCTTTTACATGATGTCTTGCTTGAAACATCTAAATCTCGTACTAAAGCTGATCCGAAAAAAGCACTTGATAAAATACGTTTGATTAATGATTTGGATATGCAAATTTTTTCAATGACTAATAAGCTTTTTTCAGAATTAGATCGTTTGATTCTTAAAGAAACTCACGAGCTTTATTCACAAACCCAAAAATCTAAAGAAATTTTGGAAAATATTTCTCGTGAAGGAACTTCTATGATGGCAAGAATTAAACGAATTTCTTCTCAAGTAAATAATGATAAACAACAAATTTTTGAATTAGAAAACGATTTGAAAAAATTCGTTCAAGAACGAGAAGATTCTGAATTTGAAAAAAATCGACCTAAAGCGGGTTTTAAACAATAAGCAGTATCATGACATATTACGATGAAATTGCTCGTGGCTACGACGCCTTGCATAAAGAAGAGCAATTAAAAAAACTCCATATTATTTCTAATCGTCTCAGTCTTACTCAAGGAGAAACTCTCTTAGACGTTGGTTGTGGGACTGGCTTTTCACTTGACTTTTTTTCTGGTGTGGTGACAACAGGGGTTGATCCGGCAAAAAAACTCGTTGAACAATATACTGGTAAACAAAAGATTCTTGTGGGGTGTGCAGAGTCTTTACCTTTTGATAATTCTTCTTTTGATGTTGTTATAAGTGTTACTGCCATTCAAAACTTTTCTGACTTGCGTCAAGGATTACAAGAGATTTTTCGTTGCGCAACTAATCGTTTTGCACTTACACTACTTAAAAATTCTTCTAGAGTTGATCAAGTGCGAAAAATTCTTAAAGAACTTGCTCAAAAAAAATTTTTGCAGGGATATTCTTTTGTAGAAGAAGAACACTATCAAGACATTTTCTTTTTTATTCAAGCCTAGCTTAACGTGACAGTTTTTTTTTTGTTTTGTAATGATGATAAGGTATAATTGTTACTCCTGAGACTCTTAAGACAAACCCTCTACTTTCGAAACTTATAAAAAGCATTTGTGGTTGTATTGTGTTGTGAGTTGTTATGAAGCCAAAAGAATTTAGACGACAAATACTTTGTACAATTAATCCTTCTAAGTATCATAAAATTAGTGAGAAACCCTTATCTCATGCATCAAAATTGTTTTTTCACTCGCTTATGTTTGCATTAGTTGTAGCTGCACTTTTTAGCATTCCTGTGTTGGTTATACAAGCAAATACCTTTTCTTCAACAATTCAGGTAAATGAAACAGTTCTTGATTCTGCAGTGGATTTTTCTTCATCCTCTAGTATGACATCTTCATCTTCTTCATTTTATTCTTCAGGCTATGATCTTCTTAAACAATTATTTTCTTCACAAACAGTAGTTGCAATAACTTTTGTCTTACTCATTCCTAGTTTAGTAGTCTTGCTAGGTCTTGTAAGTATTGTTGCATCTTTTTTGGTAATTTTGTTTTTAGCTTTTTTATCTTGGCTTGTTTGTAAAAACAAATATAATTATAGAGATTTATTAGTTGTGAGCACTCATTCATTACTTGTTCCTCTTATTTTCTTTGTTGCTATTGCGCCACTTCAGTTTTTTTGGTGGCAGTGTATAGTTATAGCAATCTTTTTAAACGCTTTAATAATCATCTTTTTGAAGCTAAAACGAAAACCGCAATGGGTCACTACTTAATGTGTGATTACTCTTTGTTATTTATTTTAGCTATTGTATGGGGCGTTATAAGATGACTAAAGTGTTGTTACCACGTAAATTAAAAGACTTACAAATGGCAAAATCTAAACGTGTTGGAAAAAAACCTTCTGCGTTTATAGATTGTGACGGGGTTTTGAGAAATACTTTTCCTCATGTTATTAGTATTTTTATGCGTGAATATACCTATTCTCGTTTTTCTTCTAAAATACAACAATTTGATTATGATTTAAAATCTGTTATTCCAGATCCTGTATTTTGTGAATTTTTCCCAGAGAAAGGAGTAGGTAAACACACTCAGGAAGTATTTGAAGATGCTCCTCTTATAGAATCAGATATTTCTTCAACTTTAGAACAATTATCTCAAACTCACGATCTTTATTTAGTTACTGCTCAAAAAAAAGAATGGCAATCTTTTACTTTGTCTTTTCTAAAAAATAATCATATTGAATCCTTTTTTTCAGCAATTTATTTTGCTCCTTTACTTGGAAATCACGGTTTAAAAAAAGATATATATCATAAAGTTGGTTTTGATAAGAATTCTTTTGTTATTGAAGATTCTCCTCAAAATTTACTCGATGCAAAAAACGAGTATTTACGAGCGATTGCTTTTGATCAAAAATATAATACTGTTTGGTCTGGTGAACGAATTACGTCACTTAAAGATGTTGTAAATAATCTAACTTCTGATGGGGTTGTTAAAGCATTTCCTTCTTCTATGAATCATTATTGGAAACTATAAAAAATATCATTTTTATGAATATATTTTAATTGCTAAAAATCATTATTGGAAACTTTTGTTAAATTAAATTTCTTTTTATACTCAATTAAATAAAATGAGAAAAATAAAAAACTTTCATAAAAAAAATTGAAAAAGAATTTATTTTTTCTTTTTCTTAGGTTCTTTCATTTTTTTAGTAATGTCAAGATTTCCACCGCAATGTTCACATTCTAAACGAAGTGTAGTAACGCCTTTGATCGTTCTTCGTTTAAAAGGAGCAGTAGCTTCACCTTTCTTAGCGCAATGAGGGCAGGTATATATTGCTTTTGCAAATAATTTAGATTCATACTCCTCTTTTTCTTCAGTGTACTCGCATTTAGGACAAAGGTATTCTTTAGATCGAATTTTTGGTTTGCCGGTTTTAGGATCTTTTGGTTTTGCCATAAGGGCTTTTTTACATTTTGGGCAAAGTTCTTTACTGACCCAACAAATTATTTTTCCTTCGTTGTCACCATTCAATTTACGTCGTGTAAAATATACTAATTCTTCCATTGATTCAGGTAATGTTAATGTCATGTAAAAAAGTTCTTTTTTTTGATTAATAAATCTTTTTGTTTATATGCTTTGTTCCAAATGGAACTTATCTGCACACTACGAAGATGTATCATCAACTCCGTAGGGTATAATCTTCATTTGTAAGTTTGGCATTATTTCTTGATTTTAGTAAATCTTACAAAATTAGACTTACAAAGTCAAACTTCAAGGTAGTGTAATTTATTCCTCCTTTTGGAACAAAGCTTGTTTATACTCTTATCTTGTTTAAATAATTTTTTAAACAGAGGAGTTTATCTCAAGAATCCTCTGAGTAACACTCCTACCTTGCCACCATTACAGAAAAAATACTAATTTATCAGAAAAAATGCCTCGTCATGCCAAGTGTTTTTTTCAAAATTTCTTGTATTTAAAATAATACTGGCGTTGTTGGTGTAGACGGTATTAGCTAACTCAAAGACTTAGGACGAACCCTATACATGGGAAAAGTTTTTAAGTAACGCTTCGTCTTTTTCGTGTACCATGGTAAAGAAATCACGATCTCATAAAGCTCTTCGAAGAGCACGTCAAGAAAAAAGAAAAAAACAAGCAGTTAGCCTTGTTTTAGCAGTCTTAATGTTTGGTTCATTATTTGCAATTGTTGTAAGTCAATTAGGTTCGTCTTCTCAAGATGCTATTGAATATAAAGATTATACTTTTAAACCAGTTTATCATCCAGAAGATGATTATAATACTTTGCAAACAAAAATCAATGGTGAAAAATATGATTTTTACACAACACCTCAAGAGATTTTAAAGGGATTAAGTGGCGCTGGTACGCATGATAATATTTTTTCTCAAGCTCAAGGAATAGTTATTGCAAGCGATATGTCAAGTGATTTAGTGTCCTTATTTGACTTAGTTCGTTTTGAAGTTGCCCAAGAAGAATTATTACCAATTACAGGAACTGCACTTACTAATACAAGTCAAGAAAATGGCTCAAGCGTTTCTTGTAAAAATGCCACTTCTACGCATCCTGTTGTTGAATTACGAGAAGCATCTAGGAATGAAAGTTTTAGTGTTATTCAAAAAGAAAATTGTGCACAAATAAAATTCACGCAAGAAACAGCAGTTTATGCTAGAGATTACTTACTTTACTCGTTGCTTGGGGTATTTTAAAATACTCCCTTTATTGTTTAGGTAGTCTTTAAAATAATCATATTGGTAAAAAAATGCCTGTAAAAAAGAGTAATAAAAAAGATAATGGTAAAAAGTGGTAATAACAAATAGTAGTAAAAATAATGATAATAAAACATAATGATAATAAAAAATAATAGTAATAGTGATAGTAAAAAATGAAATATGTTTAATGTAAAAAAGTAATATGGTGAACGCATGGTTAATAAAAATACTAAAAATGAAATTGTTTCAAATGATAAAAAACAATCGTCAAATCCTTTGAGAAAACAGGTGAAAAATAAATCAAAAAAACAAGAGTCCGTTTTTTCAGGTTGGTATGTTATTTTATTTATAGTTTTAGTAGTTGGTATTATAGCTTTAGCAAAATTTGTTATTTTTCCTACGCAAAACACTGTAGTTGATTATTCTACTTATCGTGGTTTTGTATTTAAAAAAACCATGGATGATAAAGCTTGGCTTACGCAAATACAAGTTCAAGGAAAACTTTTTGAAGCTCCTTTTTACAATCACCCTTATGATTTAGAATCTGCTAATATTGTATTTAGCGATACAGCCTTTTCTAATTTGATGTCTAAACCTCATGCTAAGATATTAATTGGAGTTCATCCTGATGAAGGGAGTTCTGCAGTGCTTGCAGGGGCAAATATTGCAAGAATTACAGGACGTTTTTATGGTATTCCTACGCAGAGTGCTTTTTTTATACCTTCAGATCAACAAGATCAATATTCTGAGTTATTAGTTAATTCAACTCGTCCTGTTGTTGATTGTTCCAACGCAACACAAGAAGTTCCTATAATTCATGTTGATACATCAAAAGAAACTGCAATAATTATTGAAGACAAACAATATCCTTATTGCATAACTGTTGGTGCAAAAAGAAATGAAACAAAAGATTTTCAAGATATTTTAGCAACGGCTGATTATTTGTCTTATAAAATGCTTGGAATTATGAAATGATGATGTACTAAGAATGACTGAGCATTATTATTCAAAAAATCCTACAAGCGAGGTTCGTGAAGAACGTATTCATTTTCAAGTAAGAGGATCTACTTTTACTGCAATAGGAGCAAGTGGTTTATTTTCTAAAGAAAAACTTGATAAAGCAACGCATTTATTAATACAACATTGTCAAGTAGATAACTGTAAACGAGTTTTAGACTTGGGTTGTGGTTGGGGTCCTATTGTTCTTTGTTTAGCAACAACTCCTCAAAATTTTTCTTTAGCTAAAGATTGTGAGCTTTTTGCTGTGGATAGTAATTCTCGAGCTGTAAATTATACTAAAAAAAATCTTCGTTTGAATATAAATAACCAACCAAAAAATTATATCTTATCTACTTTGGTAAAGGTTTCTGATGGTTTTGAAAATATTCAGGACCAAAAATTTGATGCTATTCTTACCAATCCTCCTTACGCAGCTGGAAGAAAAGTTTGTTTTTCATTTATTGAAGAATCAAAAAACCATTTACTTCCTGGTGGGAGTCTACAACTTGTTGCTCGTCATAATAAAGGCGGAAAAACATTAAGTGCTCATATGGAATCTATTTTTGGAAACGTAAAAACATTAGTAAAAAAAGGCGGTTTTAGAGTATATAAAAGCGTTTTTTAAAGTGAATAAATTGCGTGTGGCTTTGTATTAAGTAGGATATAATAAGTAGAATTCTTTACACAGATTTTTTTAATATTTTTTATATGTCTTTTTTTAGAAGTGTTGTTGCGCCCAAAAGAACATCATTTTTTGTTGACGCAAAAACATACTTTATAGTATTGCGTTCTTGTTTTCTTTTTTTCACTTCTTTTTTAAGTGTGGGCTGAATATATTTTTTAGCAAGACTAATAGAACCTCCCAAAACAATAATTTGAGGATCATATGTTTCTTGAATTGCAAAAAGTAATTCTGCTAGATGTTTAGAGAATTCTTTGTATGCTTTTTTAGCAAACACATTTTCTTTTTTTGCTAACTCGTGTATTTCTTTTGCACTTTTATCATATTTATTTTTAAAAAATTTGCCTGAAACATATTCTTCAATAGTTTTATCTTTATAAGGAATTTGTCCAAATTCACCTGCCTCGTGATGGTGTCCTGGATATAATTTATTGTTTAGGATAATTCCTGCGCCTAAACCAGTCCCTATTGTTATATTTACACTGTGTTTGTATTTTTTTGCTTTACCAAAATGTTTTTGAGCGAGTGCAAAACAATTTGCATCATTTTCTAAATACACAGCTACCTTATATTTTTTGTGAAGATATGAACTTAAAGAAATATTTTTTAAGGATGGTATGTTGGTGGTTTTTAGAATTTTTTTATTATGCCTATCAAGTATGCTTGGTACGCCGGCGGTTATTGCAATGGATTGTTTATTAATAAGCGTATCTATGAGTTGAGTAATTTGTTCAAGAACTTCTTTTTTATTTCCTTTCGCTTTTGTAGGTATATGAAGTACTTGTTTAAGACTTGCTTTTTTTACGGCTTGCGTTTGAGGATCTATATCTATTTTAGTGGCTGAAATTTTTGTTCCGCCAACATCAACACTAATTATATTCATGTGTTTTTTTACTTATTATTGCTTTATAAGTTTTTTCTCCTTGAGGCCTTGTTCAAAATACTGTAATCTGTATATTGCGCATTATTATTTTTATTTTTATTTTTATTATTATTATTATTATTATCGCCTTTGGACAACTAACGAGCAGGCGGTAAACAGCTAAGCACATAGCCAGATTACTGTTTTTGTTGTAATTGGCAGTATACATAAAGACTCCTTTTTGAACAAGACCATTTAACCCTAACATTTATAAATGACTTTTCTTTAAACTTGTGTAAGGGTTATTATCTGATTTCAAAAGAAATTAGTATTGTGCAAACGAGAACTCGTAAGCATAGATGGTGTTTATTTTATGAATAGAAAAAGCTTTGAAGAGGTAAAAACAAATTCTACACTAAAATTAGTTTTTTTAGTTAGTTTATGCGTGGTGAGTTTACTACTTGTAGGAACTGTTGTAAGCGCAGTTGACATTTCTGATATGTTAGTAAGTGTTGATGGAAATGAAGTAAATTACATCCAATTTCAAAGTCCTCAAGTTGTTTCTTTATCTTTTACTTTGAATACACCTCACGAACTTTCTCAAATTACTGCTAATTATTCTGCACTTAATCTTGACCCTTCAGTACACTCTGAATATGCTTCTATGGATTTACTATCTTCATGCGATCCTTTATTTTATAATGCGAGCTTTGAAGAACCAAAAGGTTACAAATGCAGTTCTCAAATTATTTTACGACCAACAGATACTCAATTAAACGTTTCTTATGATCTTGAGCTTACAAATTTTTCTAATGCGCAAACTATTGATGAACCTACAATTGAGCAAACCCTTTATTTTACGCAAGATACAACAAATCCTCAAATAACTTCCATTACTTCACAAAATTGTGTCGATAGTATTTGCTATGTGGGCGATGATGTATTAAATAAAATTACCTTTGGCGTAAGTGATACTTTAGGATCTTTTTATCAAAAAAAATTATTTTTTTCTCTTTCAGGACAAAAATATCGTGTAAATAATTGTACAGATTCAACGTGCGTTGGATACGCGCTTGCAAACTGTGATTCTAAAAGCACTGTTTCTTTACAAACAACAACATTTAATGGGGTTACTAGCTCAGACGATGCAGGAAATTATTTTACGGGACTAACATCTCAAGATTTTGTGTGTGACGCGTTAAAACCTCGACCTGTTTCAAATATAACCTTAACGGCAAATAAAGTTGAGTATTCAGATGTGTTTAAACAAGGAGACTCCTTAACTGCCTGGGTACTTGTAGAGGAAGACTCGCCACATCTTAAAGCATATGCTGATCTTTCTTCTCTTACTGGTCAAGAAAAACCACAACTTGGAAGTTGTCAAGAATTATCTGTAGAAGACTTTGGAGAAAATATGTATAATTGTTCTTGGGTCTTTTCTCAAATACGAGAAGGGGAACACGTATTTAATTTAACCTTTATTGATGTTGTAAATCAATCAACAACAAATAGTTCTCAAATTACTGTTGATGAGTTTGTTGAGGAGTCTCAAGAAGAACTTCCTGAAATTTTTTATGATATAACAGCAGAACCAACAGCGCCTGAAGGGTATAATCGAATTGCAATTGATATTGCCCAACGTAATGGTATTGTATATCCTATTTCTGCAGATATTAAATTACAAAAAAAATATGCTGGCGTTGTAGAAACGCTTGTAACGTCTGTTGACGCCTATAATTGTATGTATGTTGTGGATGAAGAAACCCAAGTTGTGAAAGGAACTTTTGATGTTAGTATTGCAAATCCTTTAGCAGATTATGATGCAAAAAATAAAGTTCTTATAACTATTCAAACAGGTGCTGATGTGAATAATTTTAATTCTGATTTTGATCTAGTCTGTAATGCTTCAGCAATAGTTCGTTTAGAAAATAATAAAGTGTATCAAACTCCTGATAATTTTTTAATTACCATTCCTATTCGTTTTAAAAATTCTGCACTTGGCGATATAACGCCTGGTGAACGAGTCGCTCAAGCAATTTATGATAAAGAAAAATCCTTGCGTGAAGACTGGGTTGTTATTGGCACAGCAAATAAATTGTTAACAACCTTGAGTACTTTTTGTTCTCTTGATGGCGTTATAGGTCTTTCTCAAACAACAGGAACCTTGCTTCAAATGTCTGGTGATGGTTTAGAAAAAGCAGGTCTTGCAGGCCCTGCAAACTTATTAAGAACCTTAGCCCCGCCTCTTCTTAACGTAGGAAAACTCAATGATGACGAACGCGCAACAGGGGGCGTCAAAGATATTCCTAGATACGCTCAAGTAATGGATAGCGATCTTCCTTCTAAAAAACAAGATTCTTCAGGGTTACAAAATATTCTATCTACTGCTTGTGAATGGGTTAATTGTAATACTGCAGATAAAATGGCTGATGCTAAAAAAGGTTTAGATGATGATGCTGATGATTCAACTGTGGAAAAATTAAATGGTTGGTGGCTTGCAGCAGATCCTGTAATTGATTCTTATGACCCTGATGAGTCTGTTAGTGGTTGGGATGGAATTGGTGTTGATACGCTTGGAGAGCTTACAGAAAATATTCAAACTCCTAATCCAAAAGAAAGTATGGTTACTTCAATAGTAACTATGTGTGTTCCTGGTATGATATATCACTTAAACCAGTTTAGAGAAATGCAGTGTCAATCATTACTTTGTTTGAAAGGAACTTCCAAATATGGTTTTGATATTGAAGTTTGTGATCAAATGCAACAACAATGGATTTGTGAAAAACTTGTTGGTGAAGCTTTTGAAATTCCTGGCGCAAGACAAGTAAAAAATTTAGCTGATAACGTGAATTCTTTTTTACAAAATATTGTTCCTAACGCTTTAAAAATTGTTTCTCAAAATACTGTTTGTAAAAAGTATCTAAATCAAAAAGCAAAATTTGAAGGTAACTCTGCAATGTTTTATCTTTGTCAACTTCCTCAATCTCTTGGAGAAGCAATGAATTACATTGATAAAACAACTGCAACTGCACAGAGTTTTTTATATGAATCTGAAAATGATTATTGCGCTCAAGCTTTAGGTACTGGCGATGATGATATGTTTAGTGATATGTTTGGTGTTGATATCCCTGCAGGTCTTGCAGACACTATGAATGATGATGACGGTTCAATTCTTGCTTCTGAGCTTTTGCAATTACTACAAAAATATCAAAGTGTTTCAGATGGTGATTTTTTAGAGCAAGAAAAAGTAGTAAAAGAATTGCAAGAATTAGGGTATGAAGAGCAATTTTTGAATTCCCACGAACATGTTAGATCACAAATTTCCTTGTTAAAAAAACTTATTGCAAAAGATTCAAAAACTAAAATATTTATTGATGAGAATGGACAAATAGATGTGTCTTTTTCAGAATTAGGACCTTTTGGTGATGCGTATTCTCAAGCGCTTTCAACGTGTGGCCACGCTTCAATACGAAACGATTACCAGAATGATGCAGTTGATCAATATATTGACGGCTATGCTCAAGAAAATAACATTCACGTGTATTTTTATGGACGACAACAACCAGACGAAATTCAATCAGTTAATTCTGATAGTTCTGTTGGTGATTGTGATGATATCTGTATTAATTTTTGTTTGCCTTTAGGTGATTCTGTTTCTTCTGATACTGATTGTTATTCTGATTGTTATTCAAATTGTATGGATGAGAATGGTTATTCTGATGTTTCTTCTGAGGTTGTGGCTACTGGAGGAACTTTGGGTTCTCAGTTAGTTGCTCAAAATATATTATCTGAAGAAGAACTTGAAGAAATCACTAGTTTACTTTCTAAATGTAAAACTAATCACGAAACTGAAATAAAACGTGCTTCTGAATACGCGACTACGTTAAAAGAGTATGTAGATACTTGTGATGGTGATGATCCTTCAATGACTACTCTTTGTACTCGTTGGAAGAATGATTTAAAAAGTTTGCAAACTGAACCTGAACAATGGTCTACCTCTTCTTCTAGTGATTTAGATAGTTTAGGATTTGTAACTGATTCTTCTTTGTCTAATGATGGTGTTCAAGTAGAGAGCACAGGAGGAGTATCTCCTGGAGATATTTCTTATTCTTCAAATTTCCCTAATGATAAAACTCAATACAGTCTTAAAGCTACACAAGATCTTTACAAAGAAAAAAGTTCTCTTGCTCGAGCGCAAGCAGCTCGCAAAAAAATTGCAAACACTATGGATGCTGCTTTGATAACAGCTGCAAAAAATGGTATGCTTGATTGGATGAATTTACGTCATTTTTCTGATGATAACGCAGTAGGTCAAGTAAGTAGTTTTTTAGATGCATATATTGACTCGGACAGTTGGAAAACAATGATTTGTAGTTCATCATTTATTCACCCAAAAGAACTTGTTGCTGATAATGGCGCTGCGATTGAATGCAACAACGGCGTGTGTCAACCAGTGCTTAGCTTTGCTAGTGAAAAAGCAGTATTTAATGATACTCATCAACTTTACACATTTACATTTTATGTTGGTGGTGGGATATATGAAATGAATGATGAGCGAAATGAATTTATTAAGTTCATGCCTCGTTTTAAAGAAAAGGGCGGTAAAGAATATAATTTTTTAGAACTTGTAGATACATCTTCACTTAATAGAATTATTCAAGCTCCTCGTGGAGCAGAATCTGTTGAAGATTTTAACCCTCAAGATTCTTGGATGCAAATTCCTGCAGGACAAATTATTAGTAATCAATTAACATTTACTAGCAAAAAAAATTTTACTTCAGTATGTTTTAAGTTTGAACGATCATATCCGCCAAACGATCCTTTGCGTAAAAAAACATATTGTAGGGATATTAGTGATGAATCGCAAGGTGATAGTGCTTGGGATACTGGACGACCAACAGGAAGTGAAGACTATGTGTATGATCCAGAAGAAGAAGCTGATGGTTGGCTTTCTGATTGGGATGGGCGATTAATTATTACGGCGTAAAAATAGGTGAGTAAAATGAAACATCAAAGAAATAAAAGAGGTCAAATTACTCTTTTTGTAATCATCGGAGCATTATTATTATTAGGAGTAGTGTTATTTTTTATACTTTCAAAAAATCTTTCCGAGGATAAACCTGGAATTGATATTCCTGATGTTTCTTTAGAAGCTCGTCCTGCTCACTTACTCGTAACTTCTTGTTTAGAAACAACAACTCAAGAAGGTCTTCGCCTTATTGGTCAAAATGGTGGAACGCTTCATCCTAAAGAAGTCTCTTCTCCTTCGTATCGAGGTTCAGCAATTTCTTATGAACCTTCTGTGATTCCTTTTTGGCGACATTTAACTGATTGTGATGCAAGCATTTCTGGTTGTGAAGAAGTATTTATTCCGCCGCTTTGTTCAAATAAAGCAGGAAGCTGTGGTGGTGCTCTTCGAGGAGAAGATAGTATTCAAGAACAGCTTGAACTCTATATTGAAGACAATATTGGAGCTTGTGTAAATAATTTTGCTGCTCTTGGTGAACAGTATGATGTTTCGCTCACAGGAAAAGCTGATGCAAGCGTTGCATTTTACCAAGAAGAAACTGTTGTTAATTTAGACTATCCAATAACAATTATGTCTATGAGTACAGATAACACCAAAGAACTTTCTGAGTTTGCTGTGGCTTTAGATGTTGATATGTTGGGTCTTTATGAACTCGCAACTGATATATTGGCTTTTGAACGAAGAACAAATTATTTAGAATTGCAAACTATGAATTTAGTAGCGCTTTACGCAGATAAAGAAGGTGTATTGCCACCACTAAGTGGAATGAGTTTTGTTCCTGGCGCGTTTAACGTATGGATTCAACAAGAAGTAAAAAATATTGTCCAAAATGATTTATTGCCTTTTATGGGTCTTGTGCAATTTGTAAACACTAAAAATTTTAGGCCTGTTACTGATGGCATTGATGCTGGAGAATACCAAGACTATGTTGATGGTTTTTATTCACGAATGACGCCTACAATTTCAGAAAAATATTATGATTTTAATGCATATACATCTTACTTGTATGAAGATATTTTTTTAGAAATAAATGAAGGTGATCAAATTATTAAACCTGATGAGTTAGTTTCAACAAAAGAAGTTCCTTTATTACGTTTTATAAATATTGATCTTAAAGACTATCGGTTTGATTATCATATGTCTTACCCTTTACTTTTTATTTTAGAAGATGATGATGCTTTTGATGATGATGGATTTTATTTTCAGTTCGCAGTAGAAGTAAACGTGCGAAACAATGTGCCTGCATACCAAAATTTTACTTATGCACAAATTCAACAAAGTCCTTCAACAGGAATTGGTGATTTAGAACAACGATTACCTCAAGAAATTACTGTTGAATCATATGATAAACACACAGGCGAGTCATTGTCTGATGTTATTATTACTTATGTTTGTGGTAATGAGTTTGAAATTGGTGCAACATCATTTGACGCTTTTGGAAAAGCATCTCTTACATCGCAATTTCCTTATTGTGAATATGGTGGACAACTTCGTTTTCAAAAACATGGATTCTTAGGAGAAAGTATTCCTTTTAATAATCGTGTAGGTGATCCCACAAAAACTTTTGAAGTAGAATTGTGGCCAATTCAAGAAAAAGAAATTATTATTTACAAACGAACTCAAGAAGATTTATCTGCAATTGATGCTGCCGGAGAAGACGGTTTTTTACAACAAGCAGAATCTTATTCAAGTTTTGATAGTAATGAACAAGTATTATTTTCAATAGATAGAAAAAAAGTTTCAGAATATGATACTCAAGTTCCTCTTTTAGGATTTTTACATTATGCAGATCAAAGCGAGAATTTGGATGTTGAAGACATGATTATTCGAGAAAAAGCAACAATTAACAAAAATTACGACTTAGGAATATATAATGAGTCAGTTCGTGATGCTATGTTAACATCTGTTGACACAATGTATGAAAGTTATCAACAACCAGAAGTGCAAGAAACCTATACTCTTGAAATGGTTCCCGGAACGTATTTTGTTGATATGACTTTGCTTGACAAAACCCCTATTTATTTTCCTGCGTATGATTTGGATATTCGTGATAATATGACTTTGACGGAGCGTTTCTCGTCAAGTATATTTACTGATAAAGAAGATTTAGTAGTCAAACTTCCAGAGCAAAACTTTTCAACATGGGTTACAGGACTAGCAGAATTAAATTTTACCATTTCAGAAGATCAACTCTACACTTCAAACCCTGTAGAATTCTTTATTTTAGAAAAACCTGCTCCTCAATCATGGCCTGATATGTTAGATTATGAAGATTTAGAAACGTATCAAGAAGGTAAAGAAGATATGATGTTACCTACTTATTAGATTTGACTTATGTTTTCGTCTTGATGTATGTTTTAAAATGTGTTAATTCATGCAGCGCGTATATTAATTCCAATAGTTTCTAATAGTGTTTGGAGTATATATCGTCTTAATATAATAAAACATTTTATATTATAGTTCTTTTTTTACTTTTATTATGACTTTAACCTTTCAAGAACAACGCGCTTATGTTCAAAAGTATTTTATAGACTTGGATGCTAAAGAAGGTAATAAAGTCCACGATACAAAAAAAGGAATTTTTGGAACAACTGATATTACTTTATTCGTAGAATTTTGTGAAAAAATAAATTTAGCCTCAAAAAAATCTTTTGTTGATTTAGGAAGTGGCGATGGACGACTCGTTCTTTTGGCTAGTCTTTACACGCAAGCAATTGGACTTGAGTTTGATGCTGATTTAATTAAAATAAGCATGCAACATCAAAAAAAACTTTCTTTAAGGATGCCAGAAGTTTTTCAAGCTAAGTTTTTAGAGCAGGACTATGAATTGTTTGATTACTTGCATTGTGATGTTTTGTTTAGCTTTGCAGATCATTTTTTCACACCAGAATTTATTGAAAAACTAAAAAATGAGTTCTTTGGAACGCTTTATGTTTTTCAAGGTGTATTTTTACCTGAAGGGTTAAAAAATCAAAAAAAGGCCACTCTTTGGCTCTCTAATCAAACACCTGTGCATGT